>CALDKL010000001.1 GCA_937898895.1 uncultured Verrucomicrobiae bacterium
CATCGTAAAGTTCCCGCACTTCCAGGACGAGTGGCTGCGCGACGAGAAGAACGAACGTTTTGTGCCGAACGCCTTCCGGGATCGCCCGTTCAATGTCTTTGAAACGGGCGGCACGACCGGGCTTCCGAAGCAGCGCGTCGGATGGGACGACTACAAGCACGACTACGAACAATTTTCCCATCAGCTCAACGACGAGTTCTTTCCCAGAGGGGGGAACTGGATCATGGTGGGACCGACCGGGCCGCGCCGCCTCCGCCTCGCCATCGAACACCTTGCCAACTACCGTGGCGGGAGCTGTTACCATGTCGATTGTGATCCCCGCTGGGTGAAAAAGGTCATCGCCCGGAAGGCCTATGACGAGGCCGAGCGGTATCAGGCTCATGTCATGGAGCAGGCCGTCGAGATCATCAAACATCGCGATATCCGGTGTATCTTTACCACTCCGCGGCTCCTCGCTTCCATCGGCGAGCGCATTTCCATCGCCGGACACGGCATCAGGGGGTGTTTCTGCGGCGGCACTTCGATGACGCCCGAATACGTGCGTTTCCTCCAGGAAGAAGTGCTCGAGGACAAAGCGCAGTTTGTGCCCACGTATGGAAACACCCTCATGGGATTGGCCGTCAGCATACCCGAAGAGCTGAAAGCAAACGGATACAGCGTTACCTATTACGCCCCCCAGCCGCGCGCCGTCCTCCGCGTCGTCAATGCGGAGAAAACCGAACTCACGATGGGTTGCGGCGAGTATGGTCGGGTCGAGCTGACCACGCTGACGCACGAGTTTTTCATGCCGCGATTTCTTGAACGCGACGAAGCGATCCGACGGAAGCCACACGCGAAGTATCCCTGGGACGGTGTCGGCGATGTGCGCCCCTTTGGGGCACTGACCGGCAAGGTGATCGAGGGGGTGTATTGAGCCAAGGGGGGGCTGCCCGGTAAACCAGATCGGGGAAACGGAGCCGTTTCAGAGAGCACAACAGCCTCTGGAAGAGGCGACCCTATGTAGCCCCTTCCCACAAGGGGGGGAGAAGCGCCAAAGAAATGGCACCGCCAAAACAATCTGTCTCCTGCGGAGGTACGTAGACCAGGGCTGTCGAAAAGGGCTTGGACTTTCAGGGAGTCAGTGCCCCCCCTACTTCGGTGTCACCCGCCCCCGCTGCGGCAATCCGCTCGGGCATCATTCGGCACGTCGTTCCGGAAGGATCGTGCACGCTCCTTTGCATCCGAAGATGCGACTGAAGAATAGTCGGTGTTTCGAGACGAAACGATAGACGATCTCGGCGATCTGGATGACACCCGGCAGCCAGAGGAAGAGCCCGGTCGGGACGAGCAGGGGGATGCGGACCCCGAGAAATCGGATCGCGCGGGCTCCACGATGGATTGTCCCTGCGGGAGTGATGCAATGAATTGCCTCGAGCAGATCCTCGCGTGTGATGTCCGGGGCAAGGGCGGCAGAGCGTTCGTCTTTCAGCGGCACCATTTCGACCACGTGGAACCAGTCGAGCCAGGAGAGAAGGCGACTTTGGAACGTGCAGAGCGGACAATCGCTGTCGAAGAGGAGAACGTTTTTCATGGAGGGGCGCGGGAAGTGGGGCGATAAGCAGGGTAGTGAGGTGGAGTCTTCGAGGCAGGTGGAGCGGTTCCTTGTTTTGCTTTTCGTTCGGTGTCCTTTGCCGGTGTGGGTCCTGGGACAGTCGGATTTCCATTTTTGGGGAGCCTCCCGGACCACCCTGTATTTCTGCGATCTCAGGGTTGACCGTCTGTTTCGGCGGTGCCCTGCTTTTGGATCCAACGGAATCCGGATCCTCCATCGTTTTCTGCTTCGATCCATTCACCGGGGAAGGCCTTGCGTTGGCGGTGGCTCCATTGCTGGCCACGGATGGTTTCGAGGGGGACTTTCTCCTCTTCGGCTTCGTGCCGCATGAGGATCTCGCGATCCTGATTCTCTGCGGCGACGGTTTTTTCGACATAGTCACCATAGTCTCCCGCGGGCCGATTGCGGATGGAGAGAAGGCCATCGTGGCCCTCTCCGATGAGACGGTTGTTTTTCAATTCCTGAATCTCGCCCATGCGGTTGCGAGTGCGGTTCATTGCCTCGCGGAAGTCGGAGGAGGTCTCGTCGGCCTTCTTCTTCTCGGCTCCCCCGTATTGGTAGACATTCACATCCACGGAGAGATCCACCTTGATGGGTTCGGGTGTGTTGACGTTGACTTCGAATGGTTTCAGACATCCGGAAAGTCCGAGACAAAGAGCAGCGGCGCCGAATGCGGCGAGGGTGCGGAGCAGGGGGATGGGAACTAGGCGGGTCATCGGTTGCGACGGGCGGCGGCGAGACGGGAGGAGGC
>CALDKL010000002.1 GCA_937898895.1 uncultured Verrucomicrobiae bacterium
CATTTATCTCCCCGTCACCGGCATGGCGTTCATGCTCGGATGTTTCCGCATCAAGCCAGCTACGGCGACGATTCTCACCGTGGCGATCCTCGTGTCGGATCGCGTCCTCTCCTCGATTCCCCTTCCGGCCTTCGATCCCTATCGGGATTATTTCATCACCTCGCGAATGTCCGCGTGGCTTTTCCTCCTCTACCAGGAGATTCCCTGGGCCCGGTTCGGCGAAGCCGCCGCCTGGCTCGTCGGATTCGGGTTGACGGGATTCCTCGTCGGCTGGATCGCGTTCGAACGGCGGGATGTGAAGTCGTGAGCGGCACCACCGGTAGGGCGGGGCCTTGTTTCCAGATCTGCATCGACCGCTGGATCACCGTCACCACCGTCGGCGGAGCCGCTTTGTTACCTTCCTTCATCGGCGCGGCGGTGTCGGCCACGAGAATCCAGGTGCAGCGCGGCTCCTGCGGGAAATGAAATTCGCGCGTCTGGTGGCGCGAGTTGAGGAAGAGCAGGAGCGACTCGTGCGTCTCCTCTCCGTGAATGAGAACGGAGAAGGAGCCCGGCATGTCGGCCTCCCAGTCGACCGATTCCTTCATGTTTCCATCGGGACGAAGCCAGCAGATATCCGGCAGGCCGCTCCCCGCGACGGGCTTTCCGTGAAAGAAGGCGTCTTTGCGCAGGCAGGGGAACTCGCGTCGCAAGCGGATCAGTCGCTTCACGAAACGGCGCAAATGGATCGTATCCTCGTTCTCCTCCCACGAGATCCAGCCGATTTCGTTGTCCTGGCAGTATCCGTTGTTGTTTCCACCCTGCGTGCGAAACCGCTCATCGCCCGCGAGGAGAAAGGGAACGCCCCGCGAGCAAAAGAGCGTGGCGAGGAAATTGCGGACCTGCCTCCTCCTCAACTCGAGGATTGCAGGCTCTACGGTGGAGCCCTCGACCCCGTGATTGAAGGAAATATTGTGCGTGTCTCCGTCCGCGTTGTGCTCCCCGTTGGCGAGATTGTGCTTTTGATTGTGGCTGACGAGATCCCACAGCGTGAAGCCGTCGTGCGAGGTGATGAAATTGATGCTGGCGGAGGGCGTGCGATGATTGGAGGCGAACAGATCCTCGCTGCCGGTTAG
This sequence comes from uncultured Verrucomicrobiae bacterium, assembly GCA_937898895.1. Lineage (GTDB taxonomy): Bacteria > Verrucomicrobiota > Verrucomicrobiia > Verrucomicrobiales > DEV007 > Arctic95D-9. Next base: position 1,116 of record CALDKL010000002.1, read on the forward strand.
TCGTGCCGCGAGCTCGCCCGACACTCCCGGATCCCCTCGCCAGAAACGACGAACCGCATCGCGATATTTTCCATTCAGCTCGGCCCAGTCGATCGGAAAATTCCCGATCTGATAGCCTCCGAATCCGAGATCCCACGGCTCGGCGATCCGCTTCACCCGCGAGAGCACCGGATCCTGCTGCATCGCCTGGAAGAGGGTGGCACCCGGACTGAAGTGCTCGGGATTCCTCCCCAGCTCGACTGCCAGATCGAAGCGAAAACCGTCCACATGCATCTCCTCCACCCAGTAGCGCAGGCTGTCCATCACCAGCCTCAAGGCCCAGGGATGGGACAGATCGACCGAATTTCCGCATCCGGTGTAGTCGATATAGTGACCCGGACGCGAGGGAGGGGTGTGGTAATAGGCGAGGTTGTCGAAGCCGCGGAGAAAACAGGTCGGTCCGTCTGGCCCGCCCTCGCAGGTGTGGTTGTAGACGACATCGAGGATCACCTCGATCCCGGATCGGTGGAGGGATTTCACCATGTCGCGGAACTCTCTCACCGGATCGCCGGTCGAGGCATAGCGATATTCCGGAGCGAAGAATCCGAGGGTGTTGTAACCCCAGTAGTTCACGAGGCCGCGTTCGAGGAGGAAGGAGTCGTCGAGATGCTGGTGTACGGGAAGCAATTGCACCGCAGTGATCCCGAGGTCGCGGAGAGATTCGATCGTCGCCGGATGGGCGAGGCCCGCATAGGTTCCGCGGAGGGATTCGGGCAGCGCATGGTTGAGCTTGGAGAATCCCTTCACATGCATTTCGTAGATCACCGACTCCGCCAGGGGGGTGTCCGGAGGGGAATCGTCTTCCCAATCGTAGTGATCTGGGCCTGGCACAAAACCTCGCGGAGCATGCTCGGCGCTGTCGGTGTCTTCCCGGTCGCCATTTTCCGCGCGAGTGCGTTGTGAAGGATGAGATCGGGCGGGGCCATCGATGCGGCGCGCGTAGGGATCGAGGAGCAGTTTGTGCGGATTGAAAAACAGACCTGCGAGAGGCTCCCACGGACCATCGACCCGGTATCCGTAGGTGCTGCCCTCGGGAATGCCTACCACCCTCACAAATCGCACATCGCCGTGTTGCGCCACCAGCGGGATGCGCACGGTCTCCCGCGCCGGATGGGCGGGGTCGGTGAACAGGCAAAGCTCCACCGTCGTCCCCGCTGCCGCGCAGACTGCAAAATTCACGGATCCGTCGGCCAGACAGTTCGCCCCGAGCGGATGGGGGCGACCGGGCAGGAGAGTCAGAGGTGAAAGAGAATCGGGGATGGGCATGGGCCTCACGTGGCGAGGGGGAGGATCATAACCGGAATGGGAAACCTTTCCAGTGCTCAGGCACAAAACCTCGCGGTGAAGAGAGCGGCTCGCGCAAGAGCGCCCTCTTTGTGCTTGCCGCAGGCGTCGTCGATCCCTACGATGCGAAACCGTCGATGAGCGATTCCCCCGAGGAGTTCGACCCTGCCGAAACGGCCCGGCGCGAGCTGGCCGAATACCTTGCCGACCTTGCGGTCTATCGCATGCCCTTCGGTCGTTACAAGCACGCTCTCCTGCACACCCTGCCCTTCGAATACCTCCACTGGTTTGTGGAAAAGGGAAATGGCTTTCCCAATGGCCGTCTCGGGGAACTCATGGAATTCGTCTACCGGACCAAGGGCGACGGAGCCGAAGCGATTTTTGCGCAGTTGCGTCGGAGATGAGGAGCGATCCGGGACTGCGCTCGAGATTCACCCTCGTGCAGTCGGATCCTTCACCTCGAGCACACCGCGAACCGACTCGAGAAGCCGCTCGATGCGGATCGGCTTGTTGAGGACATCCTTCACCCGCACGTCACGGGTGAGGGAATCCGGCAGTTTGGGATCTTCCTTTTCCCGGATAAACACGACGCCCGGAGCGAGCAGACGCGGTCCCCGTCCCGCCGAAAACGCCATTGAGATCAGTTCGTAGAGCGTCGGACCAGAGAGTTCGCCTGGCCGCATCGCGAAAAAATAGAGCGCGTGGCGGCGCTGCAAGGCCAGTTCAAAAGCCCGGAGGGGGTCAGCGGTGGTCAGGACGCGGGCCTCGGTGAAGTTCTCCAGGGTTTCGCGGATGAGCCGTGTCGTCGAGGCGACCGGATGAACCACGAGGACGGATGCCTGCTCTTCCGGATCGTCGACGGGAGGCGGAGGGACAGATGCCTCCGGAGAGGGTGCCGACGAAGGCTCGCCCGCCTCCGCCACATTCTCCCCTTGCGGCGAGGCGATCTTCCTCAAGGTTGTCCACTTCCGTTCGGGAGATCCGGCCATATGGGTGAAAAGGGAAACGACGCGATGATTCGGATACAGGGTGCCCGCCAGCATAACCTGAAAAACCTGAATTTGGAAATCCCGAGAAATCGCTTTGTCGTCATCACCGGGGTCTCCGGGTCGGGGAAATCCTCGCTTGCCTTCGACACGCTCTACGCCGAGGGGCAGCGCCGCTACGTCGAATCGCTCTCGGCCTACGCGCGGCAGTTCCTCGACCGTCTCGAAAAACCCGAAGTCGATTTTATCGAAGGACTTACTCCGGCCATCGCCATCGAACAGCGCAGTTCCCAGCCGAATCCGCGCTCGACCATCGCCACGGCCACGGAGATCTACGATTACCTCCGCATTCTTTACGCCGCCCTCGGTCGCCCCCACGACCCCGTCACGGGGACTCCGCTCGTGCGCCACACCATCAGGGAGATCGTCGATACGCTCGTCGCCTTCCCCGAGGGCACCCGACTCATTCTCGTCGCGCCGGTGAAAATCGAGAAGGGCGAGCGGGTGCGGGACGGACTCGAACGTTTCCGCGCCCAGGGCTTCCTCCGCGCCCGCCTCGACGGAGAACTCGTCGAGATCGAAGAGATCGGGGAAAAGAGAAAAGCCGCGGCCATTGAGATCGTCGTTGATCGCCTCATCGTCCGCGATGACCTGCGCAGTCGTCTCGCCGATTCCCTCGAGACCGCGCAGAAGCTCTCCGAAAATCGCGTCGCCGCCCTCGTCCGCATCCCGGGCTCGGAAGACGAGGAACGCCACGATTTCACCTTCCAGTACACCAATCCCGAGACCGGGTTCTTCCTCCCGAAGCTGACGCCGAAGCACTTCTCCTTCAACAGCCACGCCGGTGCCTGCCCCGGCTGTCACGGCCTCGGATCGAAACTCGTGCCCGATCCCGAGCTGATCGTCCCGGATCCTGACAAAAGCCTCAATGAGGGTGCCGTGAAGACCTGGTGGACCGGATCGAAATCGCGCAAAGGCTATCATCAGCGCGCCATCGCCGATCTCGCGAAACACTACCGGGCCGATCTCGACGCGCCCGTGTGCAGCCTGCCGCGCGAATTCAAAAAGGCGCTCCTCTATGGAGACGAACGCTTCGAGGGGCTCGCCACCCAGGCGACCCGCCTCCTCGACACCAGCGACAGCGAGATGACAAAGCGCAACGTGCGGCGCTTCATGTCGGCGAAACCCTGCCCCGACTGCGGGGGCAAGCGTCTCAAGGACGAAATCCTCGCCGTGACACTTGCGCATCGCCAGCGACCGCTCTCCATCGAGGGCTTCACCTCGCTGGCAATTTCGGAAGCGATTCCCTGGCTCGACGGCGTCGAACTCAGCGAGACTCAGGCCACCTACGCCACCGAAGTGCTCAGGGAAGTGCGAAAACGCCTCGTCTTCCTCGATACCGTCGGCATCGGTTACCTCACCCTCGACCGGGAGAGCGGCACTCTCTCCGGTGGCGAGAGCCAGCGCATCCGTCTCGCCACCCAGCTCGGCGCGGGGCTCGCGGGTGTCCTCTACGTGCTCGACGAGCCCAGCATCGGCCTGCACCAGTCCGACAACGAGAAACTCATCGCCACACTCCGGGATCTGCGCGATGCGGGCAATACCGTCATCGTCGTCGAGCACGACGAGGATACCATCCGCGCTGCCGACCACCTCCTCGACCTCGGTCCCGGTGCCGGAGTACACGGCGGCGAGATCCTCGCCGAAGGAACCCCCGCCGAAGTCGCCGCAACTTCGCGATCCGTCACCGGAGCCTATCTTTCGGGGAGGCGACGCATCGAGATTCCTGACAAACCGCTCTTTTCCGATGGCGACTCACGTGAACTCGTGGTCCGGGGAGCCCGCCAGCACAATCTGAAAAACATCGTCGCACGGTTTCCGCTCGGTCGTTTCATCTGCGTCACCGGATTGTCGGGCAGTGGCAAATCGACCCTGGTCGACGACATCCTCCGCCGCGCCCTCTTCCGTCACTTCCACGGAGGCAAGGACAAGCCCGGCGAACACGACGCGATCGAAGGACTCGCCCACCTCGACAAGGCCATCGTCATCGACCAGGCCCCGATCGGGCGCAGCCCGCGATCAAATCCCGCGACCTACGCCGGGGTCTTCGGTCCGATCCGCGATCTCTTCTCGCAACTCCCCGCCTCGCGCACGCGCGGGTACGATCCGGGTCGCTTCAGTTTCAATGTCGAGGGCGGGCGGTGCGAAACCTGCCAGGGCGACGGTGCCATCCGCATCGATATGCATTTCCTGAGCGATGTCTACATCACCTGCGACGCCTGCAACGGTCGCCGCTACAATCGGGAGACTCTCGACGTGACCTATCGGGGAAAAAGCATCGCCGACATCCTCGATATGACCGTCGAGGAGGCCCTCGATTTTTTTCAGAAAGTGCCAAAGATCTCCCAGCCGCTCCGCGCCCTGCGCGATGTGGGGCTAGGCTATGTCGCCCTCGGCCAGTCCGCCACAACCCTGTCGGGCGGCGAAGCCCAACGCATCAAACTGGCTGCCGAACTCGGCAAAACCGCGACGGGAAAGACGCTCTATCTCCTCGACGAACCCACCACCGGACTTCACTTCGCGGACATCGCCACGCTTCTCGAGGTCTTCTACCGCCTCCGCGACCAGGGCAACACCCTCATCGTCATCGAACACAATCTCGACGTTATCAAATGCGCCGACTGGATCCTCGATCTCGGACCCGGTGGCGGCGCGGCGGGAGGTCGGATCGTCGCAGAGGGCACCCCCGAAGAAGTGGCACAGGCGAAAGACTCGCTGACCGGGCGATATCTGCGGAGCGTCATCGGCAAATCCTGATCCCAGGCGAACCGGATCCCGCCGCGAGACGCGGTGAAGCCCATCCCCACGCGTCGCACGTCGCACGTCGCACGTCGCAGCCGAAGGGGTAAATCTTACAACGGTGAATGGCCAACCACAGAAGGTACCGAAGACACGGAGTCAGAGAGAAAAGAGAGATGGGATCGAATTCTGCATCGCCCCCCGATTCCCGGGCTTGCCGGATTCGGGCGGACCCGCCATGATGAGACAATGCCCGAAACCGACCGTCCCACCGCACCCATGCCTCCGGAATCCACTACCCGCCGATCCCTCCTCCGACTCGCCGGAACCCTCGCGGGTACCGCCCCCTTCCTCGCCGAGACCCGGCTCGATGCCGTGGATTCCGGAAAAGAGACGATCCTGATGGCCTACATCGGCACCTTCAGTTCCCCGCTGCGGGATGTGCTCCCGACCCAGGTGGACCTGCCTCCGGGAAACGGACGCGGCATTCATTGCTTCCGGGTGGACCGCCAATCCGGTGCCTTCCTCCCTGACGGCATTGTCGAGATGGGCACCAGTCCAGGCTGCCTCGCCATCAGCTCCGACGGCACCCGCCTCTATTCGGCAAACGAAACGGACCATGTTGGGGAAAAGAGCGAGGGTACCGTGAGTGCCTTCTCCGTCGACCGGGTTACGGGAAAGCTGACCTTGCTCAATACCGTGACGTCTGGCGCGGCAGGACCGACCTACCTCAGTCTGCATCCCACGGGACGCTTCCTACTGGTCGCAAACTACTTCGGTGGAGCCGTCGCGGTGCTCCCCGTCCGGGAGGACGGCACCCTCGCAGCGGCGAGCGACGTGAAGTTCGACGAAGGCACCGTGGGCCCTGCCAAAGCCACCCATGCGGCACCGGGCAGCTTTGCCTTCAGTGGTCATGATCGCACCCACGCACACTACATTTCCCCGGACCCCTCGGGTCGCTTTGTCCTCCACACCGATCTCGGACTCGACCGGATCTATGTTTGGAAATTCGATGCCGCAAAGGGAGTCTTGTCTGCCAACGAACCCTCCTCCCTCGCCCTACCGCCGGGCGACGGACCGCGTCATTTCGATTTCCATCCGAACGGACGCTGGCTCTATTCGATCCAGGAGGAAGGCTCCACCGTGGTCCGGTTCGACTACGACGGGGAAACGGGGCGTCTCAGCGAACGCGAGACGCTCTCGACCCTGCCTCCCGGCTACGCCGGCAGCAATTTCTGCTCGGGCATCCGGGTCTCCCGCGACGGCAGGTTTCTCTACGCGGGCAATCGACTCCACGACAGCATTGCGATTTTCTCGATCGGAGAAAACGGCGCCCTGACCTACCGGGGCGAGGAGTGGACGCGAGGGAACTATCCGCGCAGTTTCACCTTCGACCCGACGGGCCGATTTCTATCCGTCTGCAATCAGCGGTCTGATCACGTCGCGATCTTTCGCGTCGATCCGGAGACGGGCGGCCTCACCTTCAGCGGCCATTACGTGCCGGTGGGCAACCCCTCGCACGTCCTTTTTCTCGAGCTGGCATCGAATCCCTGACAAAACCACATGATGCGGTGAATCTGCGCGGAATTCCGCGGTTTGATGTTGCAGAGGTTTCGAAGCGTCACGCACCTCTCTGGTGAAGATCCCTCACTGCCATCCGCAGACGCGATTCCCCTTCCCGCAATCCCGGTCCGCACCCGCTCAACCCGATTGCGTGATTGCCAAAAGTCACGCGATTTGACAGGGTGGGATGCGAGATCTCACCCTCTCTGGCCCGAAATGAAATTCCCATCTCTTCTCCTGATCGCGCTCGCGGCGACTACCGCCCTCTGGTCCAATGATTGGCCTTCGTGGCGCGGCCCACACGGCGACGGAAAACTGGCCGAAGCGGAAGCCTACCCCACGAAGTGGTCAGCGACCGAAAACATCGCCTGGCGCGTCGATCTGCCCGACCGTGGCAATTCTTCGCCTATCGTCTCGGGCGAGCGGATCTTTCTGACCCAGGCCGAGAAAGAGGGCAAAGAGCGATCCCTGATCTGTTTCGATGCAAACGATGGAAAACAACTCTGGAAACAGACCATTGCCTACGGAAAGGTGGAACAGACCCACAAAACCAATCCGCATTGTCCCGCCTCTCCGGTGACGGACGGGAAAATCGTCATCGCCTGGCACGGCAATGCGGGGCTGCACGCCTATGATTTCGACGGCAAGGAACTCTGGGAGGCGGACCTCGGATCGGACTATGACCACATCTGGGGACCGCATGCCGCCAGCCCGGTGCTGCTGGGCAGTGGCCTCCTCGTCTTTGCGGGACCGGGACCGGTGATGAGACTGTTTGCGGTGCACAGGGACACCGGGAAAATCATCTGGAAACAGGACCTCGACGACTTTGAAAGCACCGACGCAAACCAGTTCAAAGGCTCGTGGGCAACGCCACTGATCCTCGACAACGGAGGTCGCTCCGAGCTGCTCCTGGGTCTCCCCGGATTTCTCACCAGTTTCGACCCGCGATCAGGGAAGGAACTCTGGCGCGTCGCCGGTCTCGGCGACCTCTGCTACACAAATGTGATGACCGGAAATGGTCGTGCCCTGTATCTCTGCGGCTACGGAGGACCCGGTGTCGGGGTGAAGCTGCCCACCGCATCGGAAACGGGAGATCTCACTTCATCGAATCGCCTCTGGGCCGATCCGCCGAAAGGACAGAATCAGAATCCGCAGCGCATCGGATCGGGTCAGATCCTCGGCGACCATCTCTATCTGCTCAACGAAC
>CALDKL010000003.1 GCA_937898895.1 uncultured Verrucomicrobiae bacterium
GTGATTCGACATGAAGCAGTAGGTCACCACCCTCACTCCGGAAAAAGCCTCCTGATTGCGGAGGATCTTTCGCAGAACTTCCTTTTCTCGATCCCCAAAGACCTTGCGCCTGTCCACGACTCGGGACATGACATGATAAAAGGATCGCCCGACTCCAAGTATTCTTCCAGTGCTCATATTTACCGCAGCAATCGGTAACCAAAAAATCGAGCAAAGCTCGCAAGAATAGCCTATTTCATCGACTCGGAAACAGCAACAATTATTTGCCTGGCAATCTATTCGCCTGCATTGGCGCGATGTTCATGCGGTGCTTACCATCGGACGACTTTCCCTGTCCTCGCGCTTTCCATGGCAGCGTCGACGATCTCCTGTCCTATTCGGGAAATGGCAACACTCAACGGCCCTTCGATCTCGCAAGCGCGCTCGAGACAGGCCAGGACGTAGGCGACAGGATTGTCGTTCGGAAAGACCGTCGCCGGGGCCGCGATCCTTTGCCCCATTGGATTCGCACGGGTCCGCAGGGTGATGTGATCGTCGTAATCCCAACTTGCGATCATGCCTTCGCTTCCCCGCACGACAAATCCACATCGTGGCTCGGGTTGCTGCGTCCAGGGATCGGAAAGCGTGCCCCACCGAGTCTCGAATTTCGAAAGACCCGTTTCGTAGCGCACGACGGTGATGCTGTGCTGATCGACCTCGAGCGGACCGCCGTTGACGCGATCCCAAAGGGACATCACTTCGATCGGACGCCGCCCCCCGTTGAACCAGGTGGCGAGGGTCGTTCCGTAACCGAGATAATCCTGTAGGCTGCCCCCCCCTTCGGCCACGCGATAGAACCAGCTTGTGGACTTCTCTGCATCGGTCGGTTCGCGCTCTCTTTTGTCAGCCCCATGCCAGAGGGGTCCGCGATTGCCGTCGTGGTAGTGAACCTCCAGGACTTCACCAATGGTGCCCGCCCGGCAAAGTTCATGGCACTTCCGATGCGAAGCAAGCCAAGCAAGCGGCCAGTTGATCGCAAGCGGTTTTCCGCTCTTCGCCATCGCAGCGATCATGCGGTCCGCCTCGGCCACGGAAGCCGCGAACGGTTTTTCGACAAGGATGGCGGGGCCGTAGGGAGCAACGGTTTCGACCCACTCGGCATGTCGGGCCGCCGCCGGGCAGAGGATGACAAGATCGGGTCGGGTTTCGTGCAGACAGGGTTCAATCTCGGAGTATACCCTCTCCGGCGGGATCGAGAAATTCCGCAGCGCTTCTTGCATGCGCCCGGGTTGCCTGTCGCAGATCGCGACGATCTCGGCATCGGGATGCTCGAAGACATGGCGAAGCAAATCGCCCATGTGGAAGTGATCAAAACAGATCCCGGCAACACGCCACTTCATCGTCACCGATCTCCATCTTCCGTGACGCGCGTCTTGTCCCAGAAGGCGATGAAGAAAATCACGGCGATCACTGCGGCCATGATCGCGGGAAAGATCCAGAAGGCTTTCCACTGGTTCATCGTTTCACCCAGGAGCGAGGCATCGATCCCGGCGGGCATTTTCACCGAGAACATCTTTGCGAAGCTCTGGGCGAATGTCAGGGTCTCCTCGCCGCGCCCTGCCTTGATCGCAGCATCCAATTCGGCATATTTCGAAACCCCCGCGAACTTTCCAAAGGCGACAAGATATCCGAAATACATCCCCACCCCCTGGGTCACGAAGACAAGCAGGCTCTGCGCCTGGCCACGGATCTCCTTTGCCGCGACCGTATCGGCGTACATGAAGCCGGTGACAAAGAAAAAGTCGTAGCAGATCCCGTGGAGCGCGATGCCGAGCATTAGCATCCACATGACCTGGTCGGGTGCTCCGAAGGCGAACAGAAGGTAGCGCACCACCCACGCGAGCATGCCAACGAGAATCATCCACTTCACCCCGAGGCGGCGAAAGAAAAACGGAATGAGCAGCATGAACACGATTTCGGACATCTGCCCGATCGTCATGGATGAGGCGGCCTGTTCAAAGCCCGTATTGGTCAGAAAGTTCGAAGTGAACCCGTAGTAGTAGGCCAGGGGGATACAGATGAGGCCCGAACAAACGATGAAAACGAGGAAGCCCGGCTTCGCAAGGAGTTTCCAGGCATCGAGCATGAGGAGGGCGCGCAAGTCGACCTTCTGCCCCTTCGCCGGGGCCGGGGTATGGGGCAGGAAGAAGGAATAGATCCCGAGGAGAATCGAACTGGCCGCACCGAGTTGGAAGATGCGCAGGCTCGAACTCCAACCGATGAACCCAACGACGAGACCCGCGACGATCCATCCGATTGTACCCCAGACACGCACTTTTGGAAACTGAAGTCGGTCGAGGTGACTGAAGGCGATGGTATTGCCGAGTCCGAGCGTCGGCATGTAACAGAGCATGTGCCCGAGACAGTAGCTGACCATTTGCTTTCCATTGCCCGCCTCGGCCGCCCCGGTGGCGAGAAAGAGAAGGATGCCGCCGAGGAGGAAGAGCACCCCCATGATGATCTGCGAGGGAAAGAACCGATCCGCGACGAGCCCGAGGAAGAGAGGTGCGAAGATGGCCCCAAGAGGAGCGGTTCCATAGGCTCCGCCGATGGAGTCGGCGAGTCCGTTCGACCCCAGTGCCTGCCCCAGCGTGGCAAACCAGGCCCCCCAGACAAAGAACTGGAGGAACATCATGACACTGAGCAACGGAACAACGGGTCGGGGGGAAGCCATAGAATGACGCAGAGGTGGATCCAACCCGCCGAGCTTGTCGGAATTTTTTCCTCTCGGCAACCGCAAATTCACGCCCGCGAGGTTCCCTGGGGAAAAATCCACTCGTAGGAGTCGGTGTGGCAATAGATCTCTTCGCGCACGTCACGGCAAATCGCTCCGAATCCAGGA
>CALDKL010000004.1 GCA_937898895.1 uncultured Verrucomicrobiae bacterium
AATCCTCACAGGCCTTCGCCAATTGGTCTCAGGCGGCGATGTGATGTCGCCCGCCCACGCCGCGAAGGTGCTCGCCCTGTATCCCGATCTCCGTCTCATCAATGGCTACGGTCCCACCGAGAACACCACTTTCACGACGACTCACCCGGTCGTTCCGGAAGACCTGCGTCTGGCGAGCATTCCTGTCGGCAAAGCGATCGCGAACACAAGCGTCTTCCTCCTCGATGAATACGGTCGACTCGTGCAGCCGGGAGTGCCGGGAGAACTCTGCACGGGTGGCGACGGGCTCGCTCTGGGATATCTGAATCGTCCCGAACTCACCGAGGAGAAGTTCATCTCATTTGACGAGGAGCGCCTCTACCGTTCCGGCGACCTCTGTCGTCAGCGCCCGGATGGATCGGTCCTGTTCCTCGGTCGAATCGATCATCAGGTTAAGATTCGAGGCTTCCGGGTGGAACCAGGAGAGATTGAATCCTGCCTCGGCCGCCATCCTCTCGTCGGTCAGTGCAAGGTTCTCGTGTGCGGTGAGAGTGTGGTCGACAAGTCGCTCGCCGCCTGCGTCACGCCCCTCAACGGAAAGAAACCAGCCCCCGCCGAACTGGTGGGCTATCTTCGCTCCAAGTTGCCTGAGTATCTCGTCCCGGCCTCGGTTGTCGTGCTCGATTCCATGCCGCTGAATGCCAACGGAAAGATCGACACTCGCGCCCTCGCTGCCTCTCTCTCCGGCGGCGGGACGGCGCCCCGAAGAAGCTCCCTGACAAAAACCGAGATCGCAGTTTCCGAAATCTGGCGCGATCTCCTCAAAACGAGCCATGTCGGACTCGACGACGACTTTTTCTGCCTCGGCGGTCACTCGCTCCTCGGCATGAAGTTGTTCGCCCGTCTGCAAAAGTGTTTCGGGATGTCCCTGCCTCTCTCCATACTCTTCCGCGCCCCCACGGTGCGACAACTCGCAGCCCTCATCGACGAGCGTCTCGGGAAAGGGGAGGATTCCGACCCCACGTCCGTGCCGGAGGTTCCGGTCTCGGGTGGGGCGGAATCGACGCGCAAGGGCGGTCTGCACCTCCTACCGACGGATGCGGCCCCCACCGAGGCACTTGCCGAGACCACGGTCGCGATTCAGCCAAAGGGGGACCTGCCGCCACTCTTCGCAGTTCACGGAGGAGACGGCGGAATCCTGTTTTACGGTCAGCTCGCCTCGAGGCTCGGAGAAGATCGCCCCTTCTATGCGTTCGAGGCACCCGCACTCACCGCGACCTCACCCATTCCCCATGAGAATGTGGAGGAAACCGCCGCCAACTATCTCAGGGAACTCAAAAAGGTGCAGCGCACCGGTCCCTATTTTCTCTGCGGATATTCCTTCGGCGGCCTCGTCGCTTATGAGATGGCCCGGCAGTTGATCGCAGGTGGCGACAGACTCGAGTTCCTCGGGCTCGTCGATACGGAGAATCCGGCAATCGAAGCTCGCAAGCTCTCCCTCGGGGAACGTCTCTCGGTGAACTGGAACAAACCAAAAAAAACAAAAAAGGGGGTGCTC
>CALDKL010000005.1 GCA_937898895.1 uncultured Verrucomicrobiae bacterium
CGGTTTTCTCCCAGGTGAGGGAGTCGGTGTCGTCTTCGCGACCGAAGTGCCCGTAATTGGTGGTCTTCCCGTAGATGGGGCGGAGCAGGTTCAACTCGCGGATGAAGCTCGCGGGCTTGAAGGAGAAGATCTCTTTGACCGCCTTGAGGATCTTCGCAGTGTCGACCTGGTTCGTGCCGAAGGTGTCGATGTGGACACTGACGGGATCGGGATACCCGATGGCGTAGGCGAGCTGGAGTTCACAGCGATCCGCCAGTCCGGCGGCAACGACGTTCTTCGCGACGTAGCGGCACATGTATGCAGCGGAGCGGTCGACCTTGCTCGGGTCCTTGCCGGAGAAGGCACCCCCACCGTGACGGCCCATGCCGCCATAGGTGTCGACGATGATTTTTCGCCCGGTGAGACCGCAGTCGCCTTCGGGACCACCGACGATGAAGAGGCCGGTTGGGTTGATGTGATATTCCGTCTCCTTGGTGAGCAGTTCAGCGGGAATGACCGCTTCGATCAGTTCCTTCCGGAGGATCTCGCGGATCTCCGGGGTGGAGATGCTGGCAGCGTGCTGGGTCGAGACAACCACGGCAGTGACTCGGGTCGGTTTGCCATCGACATATTCCATGGAGACCTGGGTCTTCGAGTCAGGGCGCAGCCAGGAGTGCTTGCCGCTCTTGCGCAACTCCGTGATGGAGCGACCGAGTTGATGCGCATAGGCGATCGGTGCGGGCATCAGGGCCGGAGTCTCGCGGACGGCGTAACCGAACATGATGCCCTGGTCGCCGGCCCCTTGCTCGGTGGTGTCCTTGTGGTCGGCAGCGGCGGCATCCACCCCCTGGGCAATGTCAGGCGACTGCTGGCCGAGAGCGTTGATGAAAAAGAAGTTTGCAGCGTTGAACTTGCAGTCGTCGTTGGTGTAGCCGATCCCGGTGATCGCGGCTTTCACGACTTCGCGATAGTCAAATTTCGCGGCGGTGGTGATCTCGCCTCCGAGGACGACGAGATTGTCCTTCACCATGGTCTCGCAGGCCACGCGCGACTTGAGATCCTGCGCGAAACAGGCGTCCACGATGGCATCGGAAATGGTGTCGCACACTTTGTCAGGGTGACCTTCGGTGACCGACTCGGAGGAAAAGATGTAGGAGTTTGCCATGATATATTTACAAATCTTGATTGATTGATACCATATCCAAATCAATCATGTCGTCAATCCTGAAATCGCTGCGCCTCATCGCGGACCCGACCCGTCTGCGGATTCTGGGCCTTCTGCGGCGGGAAAATCTTTCCGTGGTGGAACTCCAGGAGGTTCTCGGGATGGGGCAATCGCGCATTTCCTCCCAGCTCTCCCTGCTCCGCCAGGCGAAGCTGGTGACCGACCGACGTTCCGGAAAAAACATCATCTACGCCTTCGGAAACGACACCTCCCCACTTGACGCCCGTCTTGTTCAGATGTTGGAACTGGCTGCAGCGGAGGTACCGGAAGCGTCTGATGATGCGGCCGCCCTGGACCTCATCCTCGAAAAGCGGCGCGACAAAGCCCGTGCCTATTTCGACAATCTCGCGGGAAAATTCGGTCGCACCTACTGCCCGGGACGATCCTGGAAAGCACTCGGTGAGGCGCTACTGAAGCTGATGCCTCCGCTGGTCATCGCGGACCTCGGCGCGGGAGAGGGAACGCTCTCCCAACTGCTCGCGCAACGGGCCAGGCAGGTCATCGCGGTCGACAATTCGGAAAAGATGGTCGAATACGGCACCACCATCGCCCGCGAGAACGGATATGCGAACCTCGAATACCGTCTCGGTGGCATCGAGGATCCGCCGATTGACGAACGCTCGGTGGATCTGGTCTTCCTGAGTCAGTCGCTCCACCATGCGGCGCATCCCGCAGCGGCGATTGCAGCGGCCCATCGGATTCTCAAACCGGAGGGCCGGGTCATCGTTCTCGACCTGTTGAAACATCCGTTTGAGGATGCAAGGGAACTCTATGCCGATCTCTGGCTGGGGTTCTCCGAGTTGGAGATGTCGCGCTTTCTGAAACAAGCCGGCTTTGAGAATGTCGAGGTTTCGGTGGTGGATCGGGAGAGCGAGCCTCCGTTTTTCCAGACGCTGCTCGCGATGGGGGTGAAGTCGGTGAAGGCCTGATCCGCCTTGCTCCGACGCCTTCTGTCGCGACTGGCTGCGGTGCGCCCGTCGCCCGCCATCCGCAGCCTCACGTCCGGATTCTCCGGATTGGATCAGGCAAACTCCTCTTTCAGTTTCTCGATCTCGTCCCTGAGCATGGCGCTGATGCGGTGTTTCGCGAGGTAAACCTGCGACTGGCTCACGCCGAGTTCACGCACCACCCTGGCGACCTCCCATTCCTTGACGACATAGGCGTGGAAAATCTGGTACTGGTTTGGTGAGACGAGTTTCTTGACGCGCTGCAGGGCGACCTCGGTGAGATTCGACATCCACTCGCGCTCCCAGACCTGGTCGAGGATCTCGGCCCCGTTCTCCCCTTCGAGCCGTTCAATCGTCGCCGTGCGGCGCTCGTCGCCATCGGCTCCGGGGGTGCCGCCCGCCTGATTCATGGCCGCCGGGTTGCGCTGCTTCAGCCGGAACTGGTCGGCGATACGCCAGCGGGTGAGATTCATCAGCCAGGTTTTGAAGGAGCCCTTCTCCGGATCGTAGGCCTGGCCCTTCCTCCACTGTTTCGCCACCGCGATGACCGTTTCCTGCACCACGTCAAAGGCCTCCTCGCGTCCCAGTCCGGCTTTCACCGAGACGCTGTAAATGAGCCTCCAGTAGGTCTGGTAGAACTCATCCCAGGTGCGCTGATCTTCCCAGTCGGCGAGCCGCTCGATGAGGCTCTTGCGGGTGCGGGCGTATTGCTCCTTCTCGTCGAACTTCTCCATAGGCGCGATTGTAGACGCGATCCCATCCGGGGGAAGGCGAAAATAGCTCTGTCCGCACGAAACCCGAATGAGAAAAATCATGGTCCTCGGGCAGGCTCCGGGTTAGCGTGACCCGAATTCTTCATGATCCCTCGGTTTCTCCTTTTTCTTGTGCTGTTCACGGAAGTCGGGTTCGCCGCGCAGGACGACGATTTCGTGGAATTGAAACGGCTCGACCCGTCCCTCCTCATCGAACTGCCCTACGCCACCGAAAACAACTTCACCGGGACGAAACTCTATCCGGTGGAGCGCTGCTTCCTCCGCCGCAAGGTCGCCGAATCCCTCGTGGCGGCCCACCGCAGTCTCGCCGCCGAGGGACTCGGGCTGAAAATCCTGGATGGATACCGACCGCATTCGGTGCAGTATCGAATGTGGGAAAAGGCCCCTCTGCCCGGCTACGTGGGCGATCCGAAATACGGCTCGAAACACAATCGGGGGGCGGCCGTCGATGTCACCCTCTACGATCGGAAGACCGGGAAAGAGGTGTCCATGCCGACACCCTACGATGAATTCAGTCCGAAGGCGCATCGTGACTATTTCAAGCTGCCGCCCGAAATCGCCGCGAACCGCAAGATCCTCCAGGATGCCATGCGCGCCCACGGATTCATGACCATCGAGACCGAGTGGTGGCATTTCGACCACCGCGAGTGGTCCCGTTTTCCCCTCGCCGACATCTCCCTCGAGACTCTCGGGGCACAATCCGACCGAGAATCCGGCGAGACTGACAAAACCACCAACGAAGCCGTCTGGCCCCGCTTTCGCGGACCGAACGGGAGCGGAGTCGCCCCCGGAGAAGACGTCCCCCTGCACTGGAGTGCCACGGAAAACCTGAAATGGAAAACCGCACTGCCCGGTCCGGGCTCGTCCTCGCCCGTCGTCTCGGGCGGGCGTATTTTTGTCACTTGTTATTCGGGCTATGGAGATGGCGCGGCGGGGGCAAAGGCGAGCGACCTGCTCCGGCACCTCGTCTGCCTCGAACTCGCCTCCGGAAACATTCTCTGGACCGCGACGGAACCCTCGACGCAGCCGGAGGATTCCTTCGAAGGATTTCTCCCGGAGCATGGGTATGCCAGCAGTACTCCGGCGACGGACGGAAAACGCGTCTACTGCTTTTTCGGAAAAAGCGGAGTTTTCGCCTATGATTTCAATGGCAAACGCCTCTGGTCGTCCCCGACCGGAACGAAGTCATCCGGCATGGTCTGGGGCTCGGCTTCCAGTGTGGTCCTCGCCGGATCGGCAGTGATCGTGAATGCCGGCGACGAAGCACGGGCCGTGATTGCCTTCGACGGCGAGAGCGGCAGGGAACTCTGGCGCATGGACCACCCCATGCTGGAGCAGACCTACGCCACCCCGGTGCTCCACGAACTCTCACCGGAGCGCACCGACCTGCTCGTCGCCCTGCGGGGCGAACTGCGCGGCCTCGATCCATCCTCCGGATCCGTGCGGTGGTTCAGCAAGAGTCCCGTCACCGGTAATCTCTCGGCGAGCCCTGTGGTATTGTCAGGAAACCGCATCGCCCTCTTCGGCGGATTCCCGCGCACCCTCGGCACCGTCTTCACCGGTGGCGGGGAAGGTGACCGGGGATCCGAAGCACTGCTCTGGGAAAGCCAGACCGCGAAGAGTTACATGCCCCTCCCGGTCGAGCACGACGGACTCCTCCACTGGGTCACCGAGGACGGCATCGCTGCCTGCGCCCGGCCCGACACGGGCGAGCTGCTCTATCGCGAGCGCCTTGATGTCGCAAGCGAGACGGGCAAGGGCATGGCCTTTTATGCCTCGCCTATCCTCGTCGGCAATCACCTCTTCGCCACGAGCCGGAGCGCAGGCACCTTTGTGATCGAGGCCGGACCGACCTTCCGGCTCTTCGGCGTGAACCGGATCGAGGGGGACGCAACCCGCTTTCAGGGGACTCCGGCGGTGGCAGACGGGATTCTCCTGCTTCGTTCCGAATCGACACTCTACGCGATCAGCAAGTAATCTTCCTCCCAATCCGCATCCCCTTCCCTCCATGCGCATCGACTCCCATCACCATTTCTGGAACTACTCGCCCGAAGCCTATCCCTGGATCGGAGGAGACATGGCCGTGCTGAAGCGCGACTTCTCTCCCGCCGACCTGAAACCGCTCCTCGATGAAGCCTCGATGGGCGGCGTCATCTCGGTGCAGGCTCGCGCCGTAGAGGCGGAAAACGAATTTCTTCTTCAACAGGCGGCGGAACATGCCTGGATTCTCGGCGTGGTCGGGTGGCTCGACCTCTGCGCCCCGGATGCGGCGGAGAAAGTCGCCCGCTTTTCTGAGCGGCCCAAAGCCGTCGGCCTTCGCGAGGTCCTCCAGGGCATGACGGATCGCGACCATTGCCTCCGTGCAGATTTCAATCGGGGCCTCGCCTTCCTCCATGATTTCGGTCTTGCCTACGATCTTCTCATTTACGCCGACCAACTGCCCTCTGCCACTGCATGTGTGGACAAACATCCCGCCCAGTGCTTCGTCCTCGACCATATCGCGAAACCGACCATCGGAGGTCCGGCAGGCGTCGACCCGGCCTGGGCGAACGGAATCCGCGAACTCGCCAAACGCGCAAACGTCTTCTGCAAACTCAGCGGCATGATTACCGAAGTCATCCCCGCCCTTGAGGATTGGGATCCCGATCTGCTCGGTCCGTGGTTCGACGTCGTGCTCGACGCCTTTGGACCGGATCGCCTCCTCTTCGGCAGCGACTGGCCCGTCTGTCTCCTGCGGGGCGAGTATGCCGACTGGGTCCAATGCGTCGACTTCTGGATCTCGGACCTCTCTGCGGACGAGCAATCCGCCATCCTCGGAGGCAACGCGAAACGCGCCTACGGGCTGGCGTGACCCTGACATTCACCCCTTTTTCGCCGATCCCTCGTAACGCGCTGCGGCACCGCGCAACTCTGCGGCGATCCGCTCGCGCAGTTCGGCGGGCTCGAGTGCCTCCGCCTGGGACCCGAATCCGAGGATCCATCGCTGGATGTCCTCCAGAGCCGAGAGGGTCAGGGTCAGGTCGATGACCGATCCGTCCGACTCGATGCCTTCGATCTCCTGGCTCGGGTGCCAGCGGCGCTCTGCGACGATGCGTGCGGCGAAGCCCCGGAAGCGCACCTTCACCCGATAGTTCGCCGCGCCGGGATCGGCACCGGCCCATACCCCGAAACTTCCCGCGAAATGATCTTCGAGCCGGAAATCGCGCGAGCGGATGAATCGTTTGTTGGTCAGATGCACCGCCCGCATCCGTTGCACCGCAAAGGTTCTCCGGGCCAGCCGATCGAGATCGTATCCGATCAGGTACCAGCCGCCGTCGATCTCGGCGAGATGATAGGGCTGAAGTCGGCGCTTCGCCGGTTTTTCATCGGCGAGCTTGCGGTAATCGAAGTGAAGCTCTCGGCTTTCGAGCACGGCCCGGGCGAGTCGCTCGAAGAGAAAGGCGTCGCGCTCGGTCATGCCGACCGACTTCACCGAAAACGCCTGATCCA
Source organism: uncultured Verrucomicrobiae bacterium (assembly GCA_937898895.1). GTDB lineage: Bacteria > Verrucomicrobiota > Verrucomicrobiia > Verrucomicrobiales > DEV007 > Arctic95D-9. The sequence goes on from CALDKL010000005.1 coordinate 6,414, forward strand.
CCTCCGACCACGGGATCGTGATGCGGTCGCTCATTCCGGCGAGCAGTTTCTGAAAGCCCGCCCGGAGCGAGGACTCGAGTGCCGATCCTTTCATCGTCCCGAGCGCATTCCTCGCGAGGATGAGCCCCACGAGATCCTCGGCGGTGGTTTGGAGGAAGGGAAAGTCGTGGACCGGTCCCGTGTAGTGGTATCCGTGGGCGGTGTCGGAGTATTCGAGCGGCAATCCGAGATCGGTGCGCATGAAGTTGAGATCGCGCTGGATCGTCTTCCGGTTGACCTCCAACTCCTCCGCGATGTTGCTGCAATTGGGAAAATTGCCGCGCAGGACCATCTCGTGGATGCGCAGGACACGCTCGAGCGGACGCCTCGTGCCCTCGGCCTTGAGCGGTGGTTTCTTCGCCATTTCCAGGATCAGCAGGGAAGGCGGAAGTTGCCTTCACCGCGAGGGCAGGTCAATCCCGTACTTCACCCCGCTGCGATGCTCGCCACCCGGGTTCGGCAGGGTCAGGCGGACACGTGCCGTCCCGCTGGGTGCATCGACCACGGGACTGATGAAGGCGATCACCGCAGTGCCGGGAGCCGCGCGATCCAGCGCCTTCACCGGCACCTTGTCGCCAATCCTGAGCCGATCGAGCAGGCGATGATCGAGATGCACGACGAGATCGAGTTCCGCGAGCTGCACGAGTGTGAGGATGGGGCCCTCCTGCGGCGAGACACTCGCCCCCGTTTCGCGGTGAATGCGGGCGACGACCCCGGCAAAGGGCGCACGCAGGGAGCGCTCCTCGATTCTCGCCTCGATCTGGCGGGCCTCGAGGTCGGCCTCGGTCGCGGCCTCGCGAGCGAGCTGCAATTCGGCAAGGGCGATCTCATGGTCGGCCCTGGCCCGGGCCAGCTCATCGGCATTGGCCCGCTCATTGGCGGCGAGCCGCTCGAGCTGCGAGAGACGCTGCTGGCGCATCTCCAGGGTGGCCGAGGCGGAGTGGACCGCGGCGGTGCTGGCCGCATGCATCCGTGCGATTTCGTGCTGGGCTTCGAGTACGCGACAATCGAGTTGGGCGAGCAGGGATCCCTCCTCCACCGTGTCCCCCTCCTTTACCTCGATCTGGCGGATCACACCGGGCTCGGGAAAAGACAGATCGATCTGCTGCCCCGGCTCGGTCACTCCGACGACGGACGCGGGGGGCGGGCCAGGTTCATTCGCGGAAACGGTCAGGGCGAAACAAAACGCCGCAGCAAGGATCGTTTTGGTGTTCATGTCAGGATCAGGGTTCAGAGTCTTCGTTTGGTTTCGGAAAGCCATTCATCGTGGCGGAGAAGGCCCCCGCGGGTCTCGTAGCGGCTCCGTTCCGCGCGGGCCTGGGCGCGAAAAAAGACGACTTCCCAACGGCTGCCGGGCACTTCGCCGTTCGCGTCGGCTTTCTCCGACGCGAGACGCCTGGCCTCTTCCGGCAGATACCGGCGGATGACAAAATCCTCCGCCGAGAGAAAGGTCTGATTCGATCCGGGCTGGCCCTGGCGCGCGCCGCGCCCGGTGAGCTGCAGGTCGATCCGCCGCGATTCCTCCAGCTCGAGTGCGATGACGTGCAGCCCGCCGCATTCCGGAACCCCCGCGCCCAGGTGGATGTGCGTGCCGCGTCCGGCCATATTGGTCGCGATCGTCACTGCGCCCGGCTCGCCGGCGGCGGCAATGATTTCGGCCTCCTCGGCATCTTGTCGGGCATTGAGAACCCGGTGCGCAATGCCCGCCGCCGTCAGGGCGGCGGAGACTCTCTCGCTGTTGCCGATCGTCCGAGTCCCGACGAGGATCGGCTGGCCGAGTGCGCGGCGTCGGGCGATGTCTGCGACGAGGGCTTTCACCTTGGCTGCCTCACTGGTGAACACCCTGGTTGGCAACCCCACGGCCCGGCTCGGTCGGTGGCGCGGGATCGACACGACGGGCAGGCGGAAGACCTCCCAGAACTCGCCCGCCGAATCGACCGCAGTGCCGGTCATGCCACAGAGATTCTCGTAGAGCTTGTAGAAACGCTGACGGGAGATGCCCGCCGCCGACTCCGACTCGGCCTGGATCTCGAGCCCTTCTTTCGCTTCGACGGCCTGATGCAAACCGTCCTTCCAGGAACTCTCGGCCTTGGCGCGACCCGTGAATTCATCGACGATGACGACTTTTCCGCCATGCACCACGTAGTGCACGTCGCGATGGAATCGATGCCGTGCGGCAAGTGCGTTTTCGACATATCGTTTCCAGGGGCGGCGCAGTTCGTCCCAGGGCACGGGAAATTCGCCGGAGACAATCCGTTTCTCCCCCTCCTCGGTCAATCGTGGCGGCTTCGCTCCCTCGCCGGGCCGGAAATCCACCCCTTCGCGGAGATGGGCGACCGCCTCATGGGAAACCAGAAAGGGAGCGGGATGGCGATGCGCACCCGATTCCTTCGTCGCGATCACAAGCGGAGTCGAGGCCTCGTCGATGAGGATGCTGTCGGCCTCGTCGAGAATCGCATAGACCAGCCCACGTTGGGAGAGGATCGCCTCTTCCGGCGGGGGCAGCGCAAGCACGGCTCGCGCGAAGCGTTCGCCCAGTTTCAGCCCAGGGAGACGGAAGCGCTCGAGTTGGTCGCGCAGGTAATCGAATCCGAACTCGGTGCCCGTGCCAAAGGTGACATCGGCGGCATAGGCACATCGCTTTTCCCTCGGCGGAGCCTGCTCCGGGAGATAGGCGGAGGACACACCGAGAAAGCGAAACAATTCCGCCGAGGCTTCCTGGTCGCGTTGCGCGAGATAGGCATTCGCCGTGGCGACGTGTACGCCGCGACCGTGGAGCGACCAGGCATAGGAGACAAGCGACTGCACCAGCGTCTTCCCCTCGCCCGTCGCCATCTCGGCGATGGCACCGCGACACATCGCGAGGGCGGCGAGGATTTGGACGTCGTGATGATAGAGTCCGTAGACCCGCTTTGAACTTTCCCTAACGAGTGCAAAAGCACTTGCGACGAGTTCGCTGAAAGGACGCCCCGAACGGATCTCCTCGCGCAGGCGCAGGCTGTGGGCGGCCAGTTGCTCGGAGGGAACGATGGCAAACCGGGGCGCGAGCTGATTCACGAGATCGAGCATGTCGCGATCATTCCACGACGCGGCTTTTCCCACCGGCAGGATCCGGGAAACGGCGGCGTGACCGAGCCCGTGGAGATATCCTTCGACGGCATATTGTCGCCGGAAGCGCTGCCAGTGCTCGCCGAGTCCGGGACTGCGCGGCTTCATCCGGGGAGTGGAGGTGGTCATCGTTCTGACAGGGTTGGACACGCGACTCGAGAGGGTTCACTTGTAGCTGTCGTAGACGGCGCGGGCCTGGGCCGATGCTTCCTTCTTGATCAGTTCGATGAGGGGGAGATGGCGGTCGTCCCTGGTCCGCTGCACGCCGATATCCTCCGTCTGGAGCAGCGTGCCTTTGGCCCGCTCGAGATTGGTCAGCGAGGCATTGTAGGTCGCCAGCGCAGTGAGGAACTCCTCGCGGGCAAAGGCCCGGCGCTGTTGGGCATCGAGCAGCTTTTCCAGGTAGAGGCTCGTGCCCGACTCGGCCGTTTCGACATCGCGGCGATCCCGGAGGACGGTGAGTTCCTGCTCGGCGGCCACGGCGGCCTCCCACTTCGCGCGGGCATCGGGCCAGGCGGTGACGACTTCGCGGTGCGCGATCTGCACATCGAGGAGGACTTCGTCCATCGTCGCGCGGAGCTGGTCTTTGGCCTGCCTCGCCTCGAGCTGGGCGCGGAGGTGCTTCGCCTTTTCCGCCTTGCGCCCCAGCGGAATGCTCGCGACGAGACCGACGCCCCAGGTGGGCTC
>CALDKL010000006.1 GCA_937898895.1 uncultured Verrucomicrobiae bacterium
CGAGGGGAAAAGGCTTGTGATAGGTGAATTCGCTCATTCGAGGATGTGTCGGCAAGGCTCAGTGTTCCATCTCTGCCCGCGCTTTGCAAGCTGCCGGGCCCGGTCTGCTCACCTCCACAGATTCAGCACCACCACGCCCGCCACGGCGACGAGTGCGCCCACCAACGAGAGCGGCGTGGGCCGGTCGCCCTCGGTGAAATATGCCAGCGGCATCATCGCGATCGGAGTCAGTGCGACGACGGCGAGAGCGACCCCGCTCTCGAGGCATTGGAGCGCCCACTGGAAGCAACTCACCCCGATGACCGGCCCAAAGATCGAGGCTCCGAGTAGCCAGGGAAGGACCTTCCGGTCGAGCGGGGTGCGCCACGTTTTCCACTCGTTCCGGGCTCCGCAGAATCGGATCAGGAGGACGGATATCATCGAGAAGAGCAGTCCCGCGACGACGCGCTGGAACGCGGCGGTGATGCCCGACCCGCTCGCCCCGAGCGACATTGCGACCTCTTCGGCCTTGCGGCTGATCACGGCACCTGTCCCCTGCCCGAATCCCGCAATCAACGCCGCAAAAATCCCCACCCAAAAATTTCCCCGCAGGGGCACTCTTGCCAGCGAACGCGATCCCGGCCGGATCGCCAGAGCCACTCCGGTCAGGATCAGGACGGCACAGGTGACGATCCGGGGCCCGACCGCATTGCCCAGCCAGAGCCATTCCAGCACCATCGCGAAAAGCGGGGCGAGGCAGAGATTGAGCAGGATCGTCAGGCGTGAGCCAATCCGTTCATACGCCGAAAACAGCGCGAAGTCCCCCAGTCCGAATCCGATCAGGCCACTCACAAAAAACCATCGAAACGACGGCCAACGCATCTCATCGGGGGTGAAACGCAAGACGAGAAGGCCCAGACACAGGGTCGCCAGAGTCAAGCGCATCAGGTTTCCCCAGGCCCCTCCCATCTTCAGAGCCACCCGCTGCCCGGTGACAGCGGAAAAGGCAAAAAACAGAGTCGTGAGGATCGCGGCGGTCATGCGGGGCGCGGCGCGGTTCACGAGCCGATTTCGAAGGTTGCCAAGGCAACGGCATCCGTCCAGCTTTGTAAAGTCCGCCATTCCGCCACCAGCCCTCATGTCTCCGCCACCCATCCGCTATCTCGTGCACAACGGCCAGCTACGGTCCGCCGATGAGCCGGTCGTCGCCGCGACAGACGAAATGGCGCTGGGCTGCGGTGCCTTTGAAACAATGGCCGCCTCTCGGGGATGTCCCTTTCTCGCTGCGGCCCACCTCGATCGGCTGCGCCAGGCCGCCGCCGTTCTCGGATTGATCTGCCCCTCCGACGAGATCCTCCTCGCAGCCATGCGCGAGGCCCTCGCCGCCAACGACCTCGCCGATGCCGCGAAAGCGCGACTCCGCCTCACCCTCTCCTCGCCCGTCGACGGCTCGGCCAACTGGTGGATCGAAGCAACCCCGGCCCCACTCCGTCCCGCTACCGCCCGCGTCGTGACGGGTCCGTTTTTCCGCAACGAACGCAGCCCCCTCGCCGGTCTCAAGACCGTGAATTTCGGTGAAAATGCCATCGCCCGGGACTATGCCCGAGCGGCCGGAGCCGACGAGGTTCTCTTCGCGAACACTCGCGAGGAACTCTGCGAGAGCACCTGGGCCAATGTGTTCGTCCACATCGACGGACAATGGTCCACGCCGCCCCTTTCCTCGGGTTGCCTTCCCGGAATCACGCGCGCACTCGTTCTGGCCCTGTTCCCCGAGATCGGTCCGACCGTCACCGAGACGACCCTGCCCATGCGGGAACGAGGCCGGATCGAATCCGCCTTTCTCACCTCCAGCCTGCGTGAAATCCAGCCGATCTCGGCAATTGACGGTCGGGAATTGGATATCCCCGACTCTCTCGCGCAGTTGCAGGCGGCTTACCGAGCCCGCGTCGAGCGGGGCTGGTGATCGGTCGGCGACACGCTACGGAGCGCGATCACCGAATCGTCCACTCGAATTGCGGTACTCCCGCGCGACATCCAAGCCGGGAGAGGCCGGAATCATGGTGCGCTCGCTTGGGGTTCGCCACACAAGGAAACACCCCTGTGTCACGGAAAGTGAGACCTATGGATTGCGGGGGAATAGCATGTGGACCGAGCGCACCGTTTCCTCCACGAGGACCTGGCCCCCTTCGGGACCGACTTTGTTCACATGCGGCAGGCCACTGTAGCCACCACCAGTGATCGCGGGTGCAGTGGGCAGGTACATGCCACAGCCGTTGCTGAGCTGGAGCACGAATGTCTGCTGCGCCGGACTGCGCGCCTTCATCTGAATGCCCCAGTCGAGATACAGTTCAAACGGATTGGTGGCGATGGCCACGTCGCCGAGACGCAGGACGTGGAGTTCCATCCCGTAGGGGGCGAGTTTGTCTGCCTCCTCGTAGCGTTTCACGATCCCCTTTTCGAGCGCAAGCATCGTCACGATGCGATTGTCAGGATTCTCCGCTACGCTGTATTGCGCGATGTTTTTCTTCGCCTCCTCATACTCGCGCTCGAGGATCTGACGCGGCGGCAGGGATAGATCCTGAACGTGATGGGCAAAGAGGGGCTCCATGCGAATGTCGGCCCTTGCCACATCGAGCGTATCGAGCACCGCGTCGCTGATCCGGCGGCCCAATTCCTCCTGCCGAGTCCGCCCGCGCAGTCGGATCATACGGGCCTCGGCGTCCTTGCGGAACTGTGGATGAGGCGACTGATCCCCGGCCGCACCGCACCAGCCGAGCACGGTGAGATCGGGCATCCCCAATTCGGCCTTCAATCGCTCCCGCGTATCGTGCCAGAAGTCTGCGTTGAGCGCACTGCGGCTTTCCACTTCCTGCGAGGGACAGGCGACGTTGATGGCGACGGCCTCGATCTGCTTTTCGGCATTCCAGAAGAACAGCGTTTCGATCCCCGAATCCGAACCGGCCTCGAGGTGGCGAAAGCGCATCTCGTTTGTCTTTCCATACATCTGGGCATGACCATCGGCGAACACGGCACGCCGGTTTTCACCGACCTGGGCAAACCCGAGTGTCCAGCTCACTCCGCCCGGCGCACGACTCTGCCAGGCCTTCACCGCTGCCTCGGACAAGCGCTCGACGAGAAAGGCGGTGTATTCCCCCGGCTGCATGACGCCTTCTTTGGGAATCGGATAGGTGATGAGCGTCTCCTCCACGATCTCCGATGTCACCGGGGCCGTGTGGGTGTGGGTCGCCGACACGATCACCTTCCTCATATCGAAGTCGGGCAGGAGTGGTTTCAGGTGCTGGCGGAATTGCGCGAGCACCGAGTGATGAATGGCCACGAGATCGCAGGAGAGAAAGATGGCCTGATCGACCGTCCTGCCCCCTTCCACGGCCTCGATCGCCACCGCCGAGGTGAGGATCGGAGTCTCGACCCGTTGCGAGATACGCGTGCCGAACTGACCCGCCAGGGCGACCGGTCGATCCGGTGTGATGCTGACGGTGGCCGAACCAATGCGAAGTTCAGCCCCCAGTAGAGGACAGGCCAGGAGGAGGCATGACAGAATCGAGTTTCGGAGGAGGAAGTTCATCAGGGAGATTGAGGGGCTTGATCGACTGCGGGTGAAACTCTCCGGCGCATCGGCGCATCGGCCCGCAGAGGAAATCGTCGCACGCGACGACAACACCAGCGGGCGATGTTTTGATTCGAGAGCCATCCTGACCGAGATATCCCTGCTTTGCAACTCCGTGGAGCTGGTGTGCATCCCGCGCTCGACCAAACGCTCCCTGCCTTCCGCCGCGCCGCAGATCACGGAAGTGCGGCCTGCATTGGTATTGCCCTCCGAGTCCTCCGCTCATATCCTCCGTGTATGGATCTGTCCACACGCGTCCGGGGAGCTGTCATTGTCGTCGGGCTATTACTCGCCACCGCACTTTCCCAGGCCGCGCCCGATCCCTCGCCGCTGCCGCCCGCGACTCCGGACAAATTGCCTCGCTGGCGCGGTTTCAACCTGCTCGAAAAATTCATGCAGTCGGGCGGGAACAAGCCCTTTGTGGAGGAAGATTTCCGGATGATCTCGCAGCTCGGCTTCAATTTTGTCCGGCTGCCGATGGATTATCGGCTCTGGATTCGCAACGGGAATTGGGAAGAGTTCGACGAGGCCGTGCTGAAGGAAATCGATGAAGCGGTGGCCTTCGGACGGCGCTACGGCGTGCATGTCTGTCTCAATTTCCACCGGGCACCGGGCTACACCGTGGCCAGGCCGGGGGAAAAACGAAGCCTCTGGACCGATCCCGAGGCACGGCGCGTCTGTGCCCTGCATTGGGCGGCGTTCGCGAAGCGCTATCGCGGCATCCCCAATGAGCAACTCAGCTTCAATCTGATGAACGAACCGGCCGGGGTGGACGAGGCGACCTACGTCGAGGTGGTCCGGCTTCTCGCCGGAGCGATCCGCCGCGAGGATCCCGAGCGGCTCATCCTTTCCGACGGTCTCGAATGGGGACGCAAACCGATCCTGGCACTGCGCGAATTGGGCATCGCCCAGGCCACGCGAGGCTACACGCCGATGGAGATCAGCCACTACCAGGCCAGTTGGGTGAACAGCGCCGGATTCCCCCGCCCCGCCTGGCCCATGCCGCAATCGGTCACCGGGCTGCTCATGAGCCCCGGCAAACCGGAGGGCTCGCATCCGCTCCTCGTCAACGGCCCCTTCGAAACGGACACCGCCGTGCGCCTGCATGTCGCCACGGTTTCCTCCGCCGCGCGGCTGGTGGCCGAAGCCGATGGCCGGACGATCTGGGAAAAACACTTTCTATGCGGCCCCGGCGAGGGCGAGTGGAAGAAGTCCGAGTTCAAGTCGCAGTGGAAAATCTACCAGTGTCAGTATGATCGGGATTACTCCTTCACCGTTCCTGTCGGCACGCAGCAGGTGCGCCTGCAGGTGAAGTCGGGCGACTGGATGCAGATCACCGAACTGGGCTTCCAACCCGCGGGAGCGATGCGCGAAGAGGTCCTGGGACTGACGACCGCCTGGGGAAGCAAACCGGAGCCTTTTCGTTTCGCGCCCGGTGCTGCGGGAGGACAGTTCCTGGACC
>CALDKL010000007.1 GCA_937898895.1 uncultured Verrucomicrobiae bacterium
CCCGCATCGGCGAGGCGGCGGGCGTTTTCGAGAATGAAGGTGTCGTTCATCAGCAGGAGCGACTGCGGTGCCACGGTAGTCTCGTTGCGCTTCTCACAATGCGGGACCATGACTGGTGAATCGAACGCCTCGAGCACTGTGAGCGGTTTGCTGCGTTTTGCCTCGATGTAGAGGGAACGCCGGAAATCCTGTTCTCCCCCCGCCTCGACCTTGGCCGCAGTGATGGTGCCTTTGTCGATACCGACGACAATGCGTCCTGCCGGATCGCGGGCAATCGTGCTGGGCGGGCCGAAGGGTTTCTGCACGAGGGCGTCGGCCGTGGCGAGGACGGTGTCGCGCAGCGACTCGGCCTCGAGGCGGCGCAGCTTGTGACGGGCGAAAAGGCGATTGTCAGGATCGCGTTCGCTCGAGGCCGGATTCTCGGAGGACTGGCGATAGGCGCGGCTGAGGACGAGGGTTTTCTGGAGCGGTTTCAGTTTCCATCCACCGTTCACGAATTCATCGGCGAGCCAGTCGAGCAGTTCGGGATGCGAGGGGCGTTCTCCGGCGAGTCCGAAGTCGCCCGGCGTGTTCACGATACCGCGACCGAAGTGGTGCATCCAGAAACGATTCACGAGGACGCGGGCGACGAGAGGATGTTTTCCGCTGGTGAGCCAGTTGGCGTAGGCGAGACGGCGTCCGCTCGAACCCGAGGGGACGCTCGCCGGTCGGAATGGCTCGATCTCGGGCGACGCGAGCACGGAGAGTTCGCCGGGCGTGACCGGACGCACCGGTTGGTCGTGATCCCCGCGGTTGAAGAGTTTTGTCCCCGGCGCCTGTCCCTTCACCTCGGTCAGAGCCATGACAAAGTTCTGCACCGGCTTGGTGGAGCGCAGTTTTGTGGCCTCGGCGCTTTTTGCGTCCACGAGATCCTGTTTTTTCTGATCGTAGAGATTCAGCGAATAGAGGGCGAGGGCCGACGGATACTTCTTGATGAGTGCCTTCTGTTCCGCAGTGCGGTCCTTGTCCGCAGTGGCGCGGGCCTTGCGATAGGGTTCGCGATCTGCTTCAGGCAGTTTTTTCACCTCGACCTCGAAAATCTCGTCGAGGAATTTCCGGCTCATCTCCCGCGCCTCGGCATCGATTGCGGCAGCGGCCTTCTCGATGGCGGCGGCCTTTGCCGATTCCTCCGGAGTGTAGAGCGAGTAGAGCCGCTGCGAGGGGGGGCGCCAGGCCTCCCAATTGTAGGCGGGATCGAAGATCGCGCGGAATCGGTAATAGTCTTCCTGCGAGACCGGATCGTAGCGGTGATCGTGGCATTGGGCGCAGGCTACGGAGAGGCCGAGGAGGGACGAACTGACGATTTTGAGTTCTTCCGCGATGACCTGGTTGCGGGCGAGTTTGGCGTCATCGTTCGGATCACCGGTGCCGTCCGGAGCCATCCGGAGGAAGGCGGTCGCGGTGATCTGCTCGAGCCGTTTCGGATCGTTCACGGCGGCCTGGAAATCGGTGTGGGTTGCTCCGGCGAGTTCGTCTCCGGCGAGTTGCTCGCGGATGAACTGATCCCAGGGCTTGTCGGCGTTGAGCGAACGGATCACATAGTCGCGATAACGCCACGCCTGGGGTCGGGCGGAATCGGCGGCGGTGTAGCCGTTGGAGTCCGCATATCCCGCCACATCGAGCCAGTGCCGGGCCCATCGTTCGCCGTAGGCCGGTGAGGCGAGCAGGCGATCGACGACCGTTTCATACGCCTTTGGAGAAGGATCGGCGAGAAATGCGTCGAGTTCCTCGGGCGTCGGGAGCAGGCCGGTGAGGTCGACGGTGACCCGTCGCAACCAGGTGGCGCGATCCGTTTCCGGAGCAAAGGCGAGACCCTCTTTCGTCATCGCGGTGGCCAGGAAGGCATCGACCGGATTGGACAATCCCTCCACCTTGGGCACCGCAGGACGTTTCACCGGCTGAAAGGACCAGTGGGCTCGTTCCTCCTCGGTGACGAGCGGGCCGTGGGCGAGCGTCTCGGGTTCGGGGCGGGCGGTCCTGGCTCCCTGCGCGATCCATCTCCGGATCACGGAGCGCTCGGTTTCGGAGAGAGGTTTGCCTTTTTTCGGCATTTCTTCCCGTTCGATGACCCCGAGGAGTTCGCTGCCATCCGGCTTTCCGGGCACCAGCATCGTCGCGCCGCTTTCGAGGGGGGCATCCATGAAGCGCCGCAGGCGCAGGTCGACGCCCGCCTTCGGCTTTTCCTCTTCGCCGTGGCAATGGGTGCAATGCGCCTTCAGGATAGGGCGCACGTCTTTCTCAAAGGTCAGGGGAGCTTCCTCGGCCAACGCCGCAGAGGCGAAGGAGATGAATCCGACCAGGCCGATCCGTTTCATCCGGGAAAGGTGCCCGGTGTCCGGCTCGCCGCAATGCCGCATTTGCGGAATTCCAGACAGGATCGCGGGCAGATCAGAGATCGCCCCGCTCAGTCGGCATGGTTTTTCTCGTCTTCGCTTTTCCGCACTGCCGCGCTGAAGGCCGACGCCAGAATCCCGGTGGGCACCGCGATCAGAGCGATGCCGGTGAGGGCGGTGAGGGCGGCAAAGAATTTTCCGATCGGAGTCATCGGTATCGCATCGCCGTAACCGACCGTGGTGAGCGTCGCGACCGACCACCACATCGCCCGCGGAATGCTCCCGTAGACCTCGGGTTGTTTCTCTCCCTCGACGAGGTAGAGGGCTGCGGCCGAGACGACGAGCAGGCCGAAGGCCATGTAGAGGCTGATGAGCAGCTCCATCTTTCGCTCCGCGATCGCTTCGCCGATATTGCCCATCGCCTTGGAGAATTTTCCCAATTTGGCGATGCGGAGGAGACGAGCGAGCCGGAGCAGGCGCAGGAGGGAACCCTGCAGCCCGCAAAAGGACAGTGCCATCGTCACGAGGACGATGAGGTCGAGGATTGCCACAACACTGGAGACATACGACCAGCGTGTCGGGTAGCGGGGATTCTCCCGACACGACCAGAGCCGGGCGAGGTATTCCGCCGTGAAAAAGACCATCATGACTGCCTCGGACCAATAGAAAACTCCCGGATGTTTCGCGAAAATGGTCGACTCCGTCTCGAGGATGACCAGCAGTGTGGAGAAAAGGATCACTGCGACGATGAGACGGTTCACCGGGGACAGACCCCGATGGCCATGCAACTCAATGTCGATGGCCTCCGCCACGCGGCGGCGGAGAGTCGGGGAGGTCGTGGTCATGGTTTCCGGATCGTAGCGGATCGGGACGAGCCTGCAAGCACCAGAGAGGGCGTCCCGCCATTTGCCAAGAGCGGATTCTACTGGTAGAGAAACAACCCGCCCCGACGGAGCACCGCCACCCCCGCAATGGATGACTTCGCCTTCATGCAACTGGCTCCGGGCCGCTACCTCTGCGGCCTGGGACCCTTCCGTGCCTCTGCGACGGCACCGACGGACGGGTCCTCTGCCTTTTACTGGAACAATTTCGAACTGACCGACCCCCATCCGTGGCGGATCCCTGCCCAGGTCTTTGAGACTCGAGACTTGCGTGTCCTCCTCCCCGAGAACGGCGCGACTCCACTGCCCGAGATTGCCTGGTCGGGGTTGGGAGACACCGATGTGCGGGCGGTCTTCGACGAGATCCTCGGGCGCATTCGCGAGGGTGCGCTGAAAAAATCCGTCCCCGTTCTCACCGAGCGCGGCATCCTCCATCGCGGCGAGCCTGCGGCTCTGGTGAAGGCCTTTCATGCCGCTCCCGATTCGCTGTGGGCCTACGGGTGCCGCGAGGGAGAAAAGGGGATCATCGGGGCGACGCCCGAGCAACTCTTCACCGTCCGGGAGGGGGTCCTCGAGACGATGGCCCTCGCCGGCACCGCCCCGAGACACGAGATCCACGATTTCCCGAACGATCCCAAAGAAATCCGCGAACACGAACTCGTCGCGGACTATCTCGAGGAATTGCTGACCCCCTTTGGGTCCGTCGAGCGCGAGCCACGCACCCTGCTCGATCTCGGTTCGATGATTCATTTCCTGACAAAACTGCGCGTTCATCTCTGCGATCCGGACACCGACCTCAATGCCCTCGTCCGCGTCCTACATCCCACCCCCGCACTCGGGGCTTGCCCGCGCGGCGACGGGGCCTTGCGACAACTTGTTGAATATCGGCGACGACTCGGGGTCCCCGCCCGGTTCGGGGCACCCTTCGGGGCCTTGCACGAGGGTAGTTTCCCCGTGCTCGTCGCCATCCGCAATGTCTCCTGGGATGGGCGCGATGTCTTTCTGCCGAGTGGGGTCGGACTCGTCGAGGGCAGTCGCTTCGACCGCGAGTGGCGCGAACTTGCCCTGAAACGAAATTCCGTGAAATCGCTTCTCGGCATCTGACGCCGGGCGCTCTCCCCATGACCCCGAACGCCACCCTCGCCGGAGCCGTCCTCGGTCGCCTCGCCGGGCTCGGCGTGAAGGACTACTGCGTCTGCGCGGGCGCTCGCAATATGCCGCTGGTCAGCTCCCTCCTGGCGAAATGTCAGGATCTCGATCTGCGGATCTGGCATCATTTTGATGAACGCACGGCGGCCTTTTTTGCCCTCGGATTGGCAAAGAAGGCAAACGAGCCCGTGGCCGTCTTCACCACTTCCGGCACGGCGGCGGCGGAAGTCCTCCCGGCGGTGATCGAGGCTCATTACAGCGGCATCCCGCTGATCCTCGTCACGGCGGATCGACCGTTGCGGTTTCGCGGCACCGGGGCTCCCCAGGTGATCGAGCAGGCAGGCCTTTTCGGTCCGTATGCCGACGCCGTCGATGTCGCCGAGGTCGCGACGCTCGACAGGATCAGCGATTGGGGGGAGGGGAGTCCCCTGCATCTGAATGTCTCGTTCGAGGAACCCCGTGCGGAGGATCGACAGGAGGAATGGACGGTGATTTCGCGCGGCGCACGGACAGGCTCTCCTGCGGAGATCGAGGCCGATGCGGTCGCGCGTTCCGGCCTGGCCTCTTTCTGGGAAGACCGATCCGATCTGCTCGTCCTGCTCGGGGAAGTCGCCCCTTCGTGGCGACGCGAGGTCGAGCGGTTTCTTGTTTTGTTAGGGGTTCCGGTATGGGCCGACGCCGCCAGCGGGCTCCGCGAGAGCAATGCCCTTGCCGGACTGCTGCGCTTTGGCGAACCGGAGATGCCGGGAAAGGTGCTTCGCATTGGCGGAATTCCGAGCCTGAGGCTGTGGCGCGATCTCGAGGAGAAGGAAACCATTCCCGTGTTGTCGATCTGCCGACGGCCTTTTCCGGGACTTGCGCGGCGCTCGCAACTTGTCGTGACCCCCACCTTTCCCGACTTCCCCGTTTTGCCTCAAGAGGGTCCGGTCGGCGACCGGACCCTCTCGGGAGATGCCTTGGATGCGACGGTCTTCGCCCGATTTTCCCGGTCCGAACCGTCGCTGCTGCATGGTCTCTCGCGCCGGATTCCGCAGGAGTCACTCGTGTATCTGGGCAACAGTCTGCCGATTCGCGAGTGGAATACGTGCGCGGTGATCGATCCGCCGCATCCGCATTGTTTTGCCAGCCGAGGAGCCAACGGCATCGACGGGCAGGTCGCGACTTTTCTGGGGCTTTCGGAAGGGCAGGGAGAATCGTGGGGGATTTTCGGCGACCTCACCGCGCTCTGCGATCTCAATGCCCCGGCACTGATCGTGCAACTGTCTCCGGGAAAGCGGAGGATTGTCGTGATTCACAACGGAGGCGGACGGATCTTTTCGCGCCTTCCTTGCCTGTCCGGGATGAGCGAGGCGGAGAAGCAGATCACGGAGAACCGCCACCACTGGCGATTCCATGCCTGGGCGGCGATGTGGGGCATCGAGTATCGGCTCTGGCGGGCGGGCGAAGCCTTCCCCGACAATCTCCCCGACACCGTCCTGATCGAGGCCATTCCCGACGAAGGGGAGACCGAAGCGTTCTGGCGGTACAAAAAATGAGTCCGCCGTCTCCCGCGATCCTCGCCCTGCACGGGAACCTCGGCAGTCCGGAGGACTGGGACCTTCCCGGCCTTCCCGACCTCCGCGTGATCGATCTGTGGGACCACGTCGATCTCCCTTTCGATGCCTTTGCGAAGGCACTCGCCGGGCCACTTTCCGAGGGGCTGCAGACGCCGATCCTCGCGGGATATTCCCTCGGTGGGCGCCTCGCTCTCCACGCGCTGGCCGCCGAGCCGGGGCGATGGAGCGGGGCCGTGCTCCTCTCGGCGCACCCAGGGCTGACCCGCGTCGAAGATCGTCTCGATCGACACCGCGCCGACGCGACCTGGTCAGAGCGAGCCCGCACCGGAGAGTGGGAGGATTTTCTCGATTTGTGGAACGCTCAGCCGGTATTTGGAGCCGTCTCGGAATCACTCCAATTTCGCCAGCGCAGGCTCGTCTCGAGACGGACGGAGATGGCGAAGGCGTTTCTCAACTGGTCGCTCTCGCGACAGGAGGATCTGCGAGAGGTGCTCGCCCGATTCGAGGCTCCCGTACTCTGGATTTCCGGGGAAAACGACGAGCGCTTCACTCGCATCGGAGCAGAGATGGTGGAGGTGTTTCCCGTGTTCCGGCACGTCATCGTTCCAGGCTGCGGGCATCGTGTCCTCGCGGAAGGGGGGGACGCGCTTGTTCGGGAGATCGCAGGGTTCGTTG
>CALDKL010000008.1 GCA_937898895.1 uncultured Verrucomicrobiae bacterium
AGCCGGGAACCATGCGCGAATCTCGAAAAGGCCAATGAGCTGAGCGAGGCGGCGCTGACTTATCACCGACGCGAAGAATGCCTTTGTCGTGTCATCGGTGGCGATGCCCATTGGGACGATAAACCCGGCGCGTCCGGCGGGTTGGGTGACCTGCTTGAACAACTCCGCGAAAAGCGCGTAGGTATTCACGTCGCCCACTCCGGTGAGCGGGAAACGACCTCCCTCGTCGCCATCCACGTGAGCAAAGACGCTCATCGCCTCGGCCAGCCGCCGGGCGGTGATGAACTCCCGATAGAGCGCACGCTCCGCCTTGTCGCCTTCGGGCGGAACGTCAATCTGGTGAATGTGATAGGCGAGACTGCCCTCCGAGAGCCAGCGGATGCGCTGGCCGCGCTCGGCCTTGTTCCTGGCGCTGGCAAAGAGCGGTTAGCGCGAAGCGAAAAACTCTTCCTCCTGGAGCTTGATGCGTTCCCACGGCGGATTGCCCAGCACACAATCGAACCCCCCCCGCCCGAATACCTGCGGAAACGTGAGTGGCCAATGGAGAACGCGAGCTTCGCGGCAAAGAGCGTGCGCCCGCGCGAGCGTGTCCGCCGGGGTGGCCTCACCCTTCTGCGGGAAGAGCGTCTGGAGCAGCGTCAACGTCGTCGGGCAGGTTTCCACGTCCGCCGGCCCTTCCTTGGGAGTGAGGAACGCCGCCGCGGTGAGGTCGGCGGCCTGGGCCAGGGTGGTCTCCCCGACACGACTACGGAACGCGTCGTAGGCGGCCTTTTTCGCGTCCACCTCGGCGGTCGTCGCATCCGGCATAGCCTCCAGGGCTGAGAGAGCCGCGAAGACATCCTCAACTTCCTCGGTATCGAAAAGCCGGGCGCTTTTGTCCCGGAGGCGGGAGGCCAGATCCTTGAGCGCCACGCGATTTTCCGCCGCCAGTTTCCGGCAGGTCTCCGCGTGATCGCCGGAAAGCGGCTTGAAGGCGTCGTTCGGAATGCCGGCCTCAAGCTGTTTGAAATCGATGAGCCCAAGCAGGGCGTCACCGCAGACCAGGTGGTGATCGAGAAAGGAGAGCGGTTGGCCGGGGTCATAGCCTTCCAACCAGAGCGCGGTGCGGGCCAGCTCGATGGCCATGGGGTTGCGGTCCACGCCATAGACGCAGTGGGCGATCACCTCGCGGAGGGCATGGCGATAATCCTCCGGGCGCACGGCGCCTTCCACGGCGCGAAGTTCGGCCAGCTTTTCCGCGATGCGGCGAGCGGCACCGAGCAGGAAGTGAGCGCTGCCGCAGGCGGGGTCGATGACCGTGAGTTCCAGCAGAGCGGTGGTCGGGTCTTCCGGGCGGGCGGCGATGCGTGCCGCAATGACAGGATCGAGCGCACTGGCGAGAAGCTCCTGCACGAGAGCATCGGGCGTGTAGTAGCTGCCAGTGGTCTTACGGGCATTTCCGTCGCTGCTGCCTTCGTCGGTGATTCCGAGGAAGCCAAATTGCCAAGCTGGCCGTTCGATGGTCGGTATCAGCTCAAGGAGGCTCTCGTAAACGGAGCCTAATTCCTCGGGTCCCATGTTCCGGTAATCCACCGCGGCCAGTGCCCCAGTTCCCACCGACCAGCGGAGATGCCGCATGGCGGTGAGCAGCGCGCGATTTTCGAGCGCTGCCGCGTCGAGGTCGGGACATTGGGTGACCGCGAACAGACCGCCCAGCGCGGGGAGTGCAAGCCGGGGTTCGCCGCTTGCAAGTCCACGGAAGACGATCTTGATTCCCGCCCAGAGATCGGTGAATCGGTCGAACCCCGCACGCCGGAGCGAGCGATCCCGCAGACGGCGCAGGGCATAGCCTTTCGCGTAAATGCCACGGGCCTCGCGAGCTTCGACCGAGTCATCAGGCGCATGGAGCAGTCCCCGTTCCTCAACGGTGAAAAGAAACAGGAAGCGGTAAACGAGCCGAAGGAGTTGCTGGAAATAGGAGTCTTTGGTCAGGTCGCCCGACTCGATGCGGCGGCGAAGTTGGTCGTTGCCGTTTGCCTCAAGAAATCCGGTTCCCAGGGCCAGCAGTGCGTCCTGAACGCCGATCCGCAGCCCAGCCCGCACGCGTTCGCCCTGAGCCTCGCCCTCGAGCTTCCACCGTTCCCATACGCAGGCCTCACCGTCAGTCTCGGATGTTCCCGCCCGGCTGGAGTGGACGATCCGCCAGAGTGCGGCAAAATCGGCGTAGCGGTCGTTGGCGAGGATGAGTTCGAGATCAAACTCCAGATAGGCCGGGCGCGTGAGCGTATCGGAATCGCGCACGAGACGGATTTGCCGACCATTGGTCACTAATGCCCACGTGCAATCCGCGCTGGCGTTGAGGAATTGCTGGGCAAGTTGATAGGCGGATTTTCGGCGAGTTCCCGAGCCGATCACGGCGAACCGCTCATCGGGCGTGTCGAGATCCAGATCGTGCGGGGCAACGATGACTGGAACTCGGCCCCGGGACAAAGCGGTGATCGGGAAATGCCGTCCCTGGATTTCAACGGGCGTGGGACAGAGCGTAAAATCCGAGTAATCGAGAGCGTCGCGCAGGAGTTCTGAAGCGAAACCGACGGTGGCCTTCAATGCATCGACATCCTTCCGGGCGCGAACCGGATCGAAGTTTTTCCACAACGCCCCCGCGATCCGAAAGGCGCGGCCTTGTTCGT
>CALDKL010000009.1 GCA_937898895.1 uncultured Verrucomicrobiae bacterium
AAAGCCGTCGCTCCACGGGGCCTTTGCCAACGGCCACGTTTTTCTCCGGCCGGGCAGAAAGCCGATCGCCGAGATGTTCAGTCTTCCTTCACCTTCCTCGAACTCGTCTCCCCACCAGAAAATCGCACGCTCGCGACCTCCGCGGCAACCGTATTCCCACTCGGCTTCGCTCGGCAATCGGTACTCCCAGCCGTCGGGTAGTCGGCCTGCGTCGCGTTCTCGTTTCGTAAGCCATGCGCAAAACGCCCGTCCGTCGTTCCAACTCACGCAGACCACGGGAAAGTCGTCGCGGAGCGGATGCGGGAAACCCGGATCGCGCCAGTTCTTGCCCTTCGTCGCCTTCCAGGGATGGACGATCTGGGCGGTGAAATGATACCCGTCCCACGCGGGATCGAAACAATGGGGAGCGCCCTCCGGTTTTTCCGCGTCAGTGACATAGCCGCTCTCCTCGACGAAGCGGCGGAATTGCCCCATCGTCACCTCGGTGCGCCCCATCCAGAAGGTCTCCTTCACCCGCATCGGCCGGGGAGCTTCGCCCTCGAACGACTCGCGCTCAGTGCCCGGAGTCGCCCCGCCTTCGATGCCGGTGGCCCAGGCCTTTTCCTCTGCCGTGCTGCCCATCCGGAATTCGCCGGGCGGGAGCTTGAGCAGTTCGAGGGAAATGCCTGCGCCAAGCGCAAGGGATTTGGTTTCGGGATCTGCTGCATGGAGAAATCCCGAGAAGAGAAGAATGACCAGACTTGAGATTCTCATGTCGTGTCCGGGTGGCGATGGATGATTACTTGCTGATCGGCTGGGAGATCCGGAGGTAGGCAAAGAGATCGCGCCACTGCTGTTCGGTGAGTCCCTCGAGCAATCCCTCGGGCATGAGACTGCGGCCCATCGGCTCGACCGTGTCGATCTCGGCAGCCGACAGGGTCAGGTCCTGGCCGTCGAGACCGCGCAACACCGTGACCTGATTGTCGCGATCGACCTGGAAGCCGCCGAGCGTGCGCCCATCCTTGGTTTTCACCGTGATGAACTGGAAGCCCTCGCGAATCTCGGCGTTGGGATTGACGATGCTGATGAGCATGGTGCCGAGATTGTCGCGCTGGTAGCCGGTGAGTTCGGGTCCGATCTTGCCGCCTTTGAAAAAGAGCTTGTGGCAGCTCGCGCAGCGTTGTTCGAAGATCGCCTCGCCCGCGTAGGGATTTCCGGGTGCCTTTTTCAGTGCCTCCTCGACCGAGGCGATGCGCCCGTTGAAATCCATCCCGACGGTCTCCATCTTCGGAAAGAGTTTTGCGGCGGCCGTGCGGACGGATTCCACGGCGTGGGAACGCAACTGGTCGGCCACGTCGCCCGGCACGAGCGACAGCGGAATGCGACCCGACTGGAGGGCGGCGATGAGCGACTCGGCCCAGGCGGGTCTGCTGCCGAGCAGGGTGAAGGCGGCGGGGCGCACCGCCTCGGGCAGTTTCGGCAGATTTGTCAGGGTCTCCGTGGCGATGGCGGACTCGTCGTAGGCTCCGAGCGAGGCAAAGGCGGCGCGGCGCAGGTCGGTCTCGCCTTCGCCGGTCGCGAGTTTCAGGAGCACGGATACGGCCTCGGGCCGCTTGATTTCGCCAAAGCTGCGGGTGTACCGCAGCCGTTCGTCGAGCGGAGCTTTCGCGTCGGCGATCAGGGCGAGAGTCTCCTTCACCGCCGCCGCGTCCCCCTGGCGCAGCCGGATGCCGAGAGAGGCCCCGCCCGACTCGGACATCGCGGTGAGCAATTCTTCGGGCAGGGCGGTCATGGTGCGGCCGCGGTAGGCTTCCTCGAATCCGCTCAGCAGTTGTTTCGCCTGTTCCGCCCCCGGTGCGAGACGGAGGAGCCTGGCGAGGATGAGGAGATCACTGCGTTTGCCCTCCACCGAAAACCGACGCGCGATGCGCGGAAGGACATGCTCCCGAACGATCTGCTTCTCCCAGAGGGCACGAATCTCAAACAGCGCCATGACGTCGTTGGCCGAGGCGGGCAGGTGCGCCTCAAGCACCCACCAGCAGAGCAGCGGAATGTAGGGATCATCGACATCCTCATCGTGGGCGAGGAGGGCGGCGAGCAAGGGAAAAGCCTGTGCGTTGGCGAGGCGGCGTGCCGTAGAGGCCATCTGCGAACGCACTTCGGCGTCGGGCTCGACGGCGGCCCGGGCGAGAAGGGTGTCGAACACATTCGTCGCAAGCGCATAGGCTTCGGTGCGCTCCGGGGGAAGCCCGAGATTGCGCTGGATGCCGTAGGCGTCTCCCAGCAGACGCACGGTCCAACTCCGCACCGACGCATCGGCGTGGGCGAGGGTCTTCTCGGCAGTGGCATCATCGAGGCCCTCGATCTGGTAGAGCGCCCAGAGGGCATGGAGGGCGGCGGGTCCGGCCCCCTTCACCGCGAGTTCCTTCAGTTTCGGAACGACCGCTTCCTCTCCACGCTCTCCGAGCAGGCGGACGGCGGTGCGGCGATGCCACTTGTTCGGATGGTCGAGCAGGGTGATCAGGTCGTCGTTCGACAAGGCGGAGAGAGCGAGTTCGTTCTCGAGTTCCATTCCCTCGCCCGCGACGCGATAGATGCGGCCTGTCGTCGGATCGATCTGGTTTTGATAGTGTTGTCCGTGGGCGATGTAGAATTCGTACATGTCGGCGACGTGGAGCGATCCGTCGGGAGCGTTGGCGAGATAGACCGGACGGAAGGCCGGATCGCTGCTCTTCACCACGGCACCGCGATCGACCGTCTCGAAGGTCGAGCCCCGCACCTGCCATTTCGAGGCGATGATCTCGTTGTGAAGCGGATCGATCGCAAAAAGCATCCCCCGGAGCGGCTCCGGTATGGCCGTGCCGTCGGCAAAGGCACCAAAGTGCGTGAAACGCACCACCGGATCCTTCGTCGCCATCATCGGCAGATCGCCGAAAGCGTAGGGATTGCGCGGGGGACCGAATTTTCCGGGATCGGCACCCTGCATCTTGTAGAATCCCCCCTGCACAAAATGCCAGCCGCGCGTGTTGCCGCCGTTGTGCCCGGAGTAGAGTCGGCCCACGGAATCAAATTCCAGGCCAAAGGTGTTTCCGCCGCCCTCGGAGAAGATCTCAAAAGCACGGGTGTGCGGCTGATAACGCCAGACCATGCAGCCCTCGAAATAGACGCCGGAATACCCTTCGGGATCCAGACCGGGCCGCACCACGCGACAGGAGACGGTGCTGCCCTGACCGCCGTAGATCCAGCCATCGGGTCCCCAGACCAGACCGTTCGCGGCGGAATGGCTGTCCTCGAAACCAAACCCTGACAGATGCACCACCGGGTCGCCGTCCGGCACATCGTCGCCATCGGCATCGGGATAAAAGAGGAGATAGGGCGCGTTCATCACCCAGACTCCGCCTTTCCCTGGCAGGACGGCATTGGCCATGTTGAGGCCTTCCACAAAAACCTTGCGCGAGTCGTAGCGTCCGTCGCCGTCCTTGTCCTCGTGGATCGTGACGAGATCGGCCCCGCGGTCGTGGTGCGGCGGCGGAAGCGGCACCTTGTCGTAGTGGGCGCGGTAGTAGTGGTCGCGGCTGAGCATGCGGAGCCCCGCCGGATAGGGATACTGGCGCGAATGGATCACCCAGAGCCGCCCCTTCCCGTCGTAGCTGAAGTGAAATGGCTGAGAAACGTCGGGCTCGGCGAGGAGCTGCTCGATTTTCAATCCGTCCTTCGTGGTGAACGTTTTGGCGGCTTCGGCAGGAGGGAGTTTCGCCCCATGCACCTGTTCAGCCCGACCCAGGACGCGATTCGATTGGCGGAACTCCTCGAACGTGGCCCGGGCCGGTTTTTCGGCGAGGGCTTTGCCGGGTGTGTAGTCGCCGGCACGCAATTCCCACCCCCCCTCGAAGACACATTCCCAGAAGTAGTTCATCAGGAAGGGAGCCTCCTTCCGGAATCCGACGGCACCGTCTACGGGCGTCATCTTCACCGCGATCTCGTTCCACTGGCCGGGAACGAGCGTGCCGACGGGCACTTTGTATCGGTGAAAGCCCGGCTCGCTCCCGCCTCCGATCTTCGTTCCATTGAGCCAGACC
>CALDKL010000010.1 GCA_937898895.1 uncultured Verrucomicrobiae bacterium
GTCCGAGGCCGACCTCGCCCTGCTCCGCAAACTCGGCCTGCAACCGCAGAAGCCGAATCGCGATCTCGCCGCTCCCGAGGCGGAGCCGGATCGTCCGCTCGCTCCTGCGCTGGCGTGACAATCCACTCGGAATCTTCCCAATACGGGAACCATCCCGATGATGAAGTGGCGATGTCTCGACCGCACCCTTGATCTCACCAGCCGGGGGGAGATCATGGGCATCGTCAATGTCACGCCGGATTCGTTTTCCGACGGCGGATTGTTTGCCACGCATGACGCCGCCGTGGCCCAGGCACGGAAGCTCGTCGCGGAAGGGGCTGTCCTCATCGACATCGGGGGGGAATCGACGCGCCCGGGGGCCGAAGAAGTCGGGGAGGCGGAGGAATTGCGCCGCGTTCTCCCGGTGATCTCACGTCTCGCCACCGAGTGCCCTGAGGTGATTCTGTCCATCGATACCCGCAAGGCTGCCGTCGCCAGTGCTGCGGTGGAGGTCGGTGCCCGGGTCATCAATGACGTGTGCGGATTCCGCGATCCGGAGATGGTCGCGGTGGCGGCGGAGAGCGGCGCAGGTCTCGTCGTGATGCACATGTCAGGAACCCCGCGCACGATGCAGATCGATCCGACCTACGAAGATCTCCATGGTGAGATCACGCGATTTTTTCGAGAGCGTCGCGATGCCCTCCTCGGTGCCGGGGTCGCGCCGGAACAGATCGTCTTCGATCCCGGAATTGGCTTTGGAAAATCCCTCGCCCACAACCTCGCGATTCTCCGCGAGATTGAGCGCTACACCGTGGATGACCGGCCCATCCTCCTCGGGGTTTCGAGGAAATCGTTCCTCAGTCGCCTGGTCGGGTCCGACCGGATCGAAGACCGGACATGGGGAACTGTCGCCATCACCTCCCGCGCCCGCGAACAAGGGGTACGGCTCCATCGAGTCCACGAGGTCCGGCCCAATCTGGAAGCCATGCGCATGACGGAGGCCATCGCCGCGGCCTCGTGACCACCGACCATGCGCGATTTCGCGATTTGCAGGTTCGCATCCTGCGGTATCGTTCCGTCACCGTGTCCTTTCGCCGAAAGCTCCAGATCCTGCTCATCCTCCTCGTCGGAGTGAGTTGCGGCCTGCTCGTCTTCCTCAGCCTGCGCAAGGCGAACCGCCTCGCCTTCGAGTTGATCCAGGAGAAAGTCCTCACGCTCGTCGCCTCCACGGCACCGCGAATCGACGGGGATCGGGTGGAGAAGCTCCTCGAAGCTTCTCAGGACGGATCTCCTCTCTATGAAGAAGTTGTCGCTCCGCTGCGCGAGGTGCTCGGAGCCAACGATACGGGTGCGCTGCCCGTTCGTTTTTTGTATGTGATTCGTCCGCTTCCCGACGGGAACTGGGAGTATGTCGTCGATGCCGAAACCAACCCGGAAGAACGATCTTCTCTCGGAGACCTCGTCGAGTTCGCTCGCGACGACGAAAAACCGATCCTTGGTGAGACCAGGGTCGATTCAGAGTACGCGCGCGATTCCTTTGGCACCTGGCTCTCCGCCTTTGCTCCGGTGAAAAACTCTGCCGGGGAGACCGTGGCCATGCTCGCAGCCGATATCGCGGCGCAGCGCATCGAATCGCTCCTCCGGCGCCTCCTCCTTGGGGATCTCCTTGCGATGGTGGTTTCCCTCACTCTTGCCGCCGCCCTCGCCGCATGGCTTTCCGCGAAGGTCACTCGGCCCCTCACCGAATTGCAGGAGTTCGTGCGTGGCATCGGCAGCGGGAATTTCTCATCCCGCCTCAAACTTGGTCGCAGCGACGAGTTCGGAGAATTGGCCGAAGCGATCAATCAGATGGCCGAGGGACTC
>CALDKL010000011.1 GCA_937898895.1 uncultured Verrucomicrobiae bacterium
GCAAACTGCTTGCTGATGGTCGCGGTCAGAAATCGGCCTCTTCCCGGCGGCGGAGGACTTCACCGCTTTCGCCCAGAACGAGGTGCAGGTCCACATCATCAACCAGTTCGAGATCGAGGTGATATTCCGTTCTGCCGTCAGCGCGAACCCGATCCGCCCCGTCGAAACGGGTGCTGTTGGCGAGGAAAGGATTCAGGGCCGATTGCACCGGATAAGGAAGATCTTTCAAGCGAATCTCCTCGATGAGTTTGTGTAGGGTGCCATCGTCACCGACGTGGAGCAAACGCTCGCGGCTGCCGGGTAATTCGATTTCTGCGAGATAGAGAATCCGTCCGTCCTTGCGGATTGTCTTCACCTCGTCCAGTCGGCCCTTTCCGAGATGATCGCGGATCGTTCTCCAGACCGGCTCGGGACATTGTTTCGTGGGGATGCCTTCGGCGCGGAGCCCGGTGGCGACTCCGCCGAGAAGGGTGGCTGCGAGGGTGAGGATGGTCTGGGTTTTCATGAGGCGAGAGAGGGGCTGAGGTGATTACCCGGAGACCTTGGCCCCAGAAGATGACGCCCAGATGAGGAAGAATTCTTTTTCTCTCCGCCGACCGATTATGAGGATGTCGGGCAATCTGTCGCAGCGGAACGTTGCTCGCTCATCCAAGTGAACAGGATCACCCAGAGGGACAGGGCCAGGGAAAAGAGCGGGATCTGAAGCGATCCCGGCAGGGAGTAGAGCGCGGCGACGATGGGGATCCAGACTCCCCAGTTTGCAATGAGGGTCGGAAGGATCGATCTCAGGTAAAACGCTCGGGTGAAAAATCCGGGAAGGGCAGCCCGGCGGAATCCGGTTTCCCGCCAGTCGTAAAGGATGACAGACATCGGGGCGGCGAGGAGAGGACAATAGAGAAGTTGGTCGACCAGGACTTTTTTCAAGATCGTCATCGGATCGGACCCGCTTCCGAACCAGAACTCCTGGAATCGGTAGAAGCAATCGACCTGGACTCCGTTGTAGCCCCAAAAAACGGCGGCGAAAATCAGGTTACTGAAGTTCCGGCCTGTCGCACGGCCCTTTTGGAAGACGAGAATGCGGAGAGTTTCCGGCAAGATCGCTCCGGCGAGGATCGCCGAAACCGCTGAAAAGACAAAGCCCCAGTGCGATTTCCAACCCGCGAGCTGCTCGAAGAATCCACGCGAGGAAGGCAGGAAGGTATAGGAGAAGACCGTGGCGACCATGGCACCCTGGACGAACAATCCGGGTGCGAAATTGGCGCGGACAGCACGCAGTCCGGCGTGCCAGGGCGCTTCGATGGATACTGGAGCATTTGTGGTGGGGTCGCTCATCGGAGTCCAAGCTGTAACACCGAGAGCGCGAAATGCGCGGGAACAGTTTTGGGGTACGCAGAGATTCACACGTGACGGGAAGCGGGATTCCAGTAGACTGATTTCGCTGTTCGCTAAATCGTGGATTGCCCCTCCTCGACATGGGGGAGGGGACTGATCCCACACAAAGCCCGCTTGTCGCTCCGAATTTCCCCCTTCGCGCCCCCTGCCGTGATCTACGATCTCAAAAAGAAACGATTCTATCCGGTCGGAGAGCGACTTCTCGCCTACCTGCACGGGTGGCAGCGCACTCTCGATGTGCCTCCGATCTACGAGGAACTGCACCGCTTTTCTCAATTGTACCCCCTCTACGACCGCGAGGGGCAAGACACGCTATGGAAAACGGCAGTCTACGAGGGCTCGATCCGGAAAGACCTCGCGGCGAAGCTGATCCAGATCTACTCATTGCTGAAGACAGGTGAATTTCGCTCGCGGGAACACCTCCTCCTCGAGCGTGTCGATTTCTGTGATTTTGGAAACTCACGTCCCTTCCGTGTTCGCATCGTCAACCAGTTCAATGACAACTACGATCACTTTTACGTGAAGGTCGCGGACGCCTCGCGGATCTATGGATTGGAACTGGAACATGTGCTCTCACCGAACCGCATCAACTACCTCGTCAACGGAAACACCCTGATCGAGGAACACATCGCGGGGGTTCCGGGCGATGTCTTTATCCACCAGTATTTTGATCGTCCCGAGACGAACCGGATCCGAGTGGCGAAGGAGTTCGTGAAATTCAACGAACGCAGTTTCATCCGGCTCCTCGGCGACATGCGCGCGTACAACTACGTTATCGATATCACACCCGACTTCGAGGACGCGCAATATCGGGTGCGTGCGATCGATTTCGATCAGCAGAGTTACGAGGGGTGCAAAGAGATGTATCTGCCCCAGACCTTTCCCGAGAACCACCCGGTCGTGGAGCTCTGTACCGCCCGGCTCAATTATCAGACGATGCGACAGTATCAGGACGAGGAGCGAACCCTCATCGAACGCCGTTGTCAGATCGCTCATGTCCGACTCGAGGGGCTCTGGAAGGCCATGTGCCAGGAGGAGATCGCGCCCGAGGAACACGTAATGCGCCTCCGTGATGGCCTCAATCACTACCACGAAACCACGGCCTTCTCCGCCTGTGAGACGATGGGGCAATTGGTGCGAATGAACCTCGATGTTTCGCTGGCAAAAACGAATACTTGAAGGCAAAGTTTCGCTTTCCGAAATCATCGTCCTTTTTCCCCACATGACTCCGCCGACCGACACCATGCCCGAAGACACACCTTTTGCCTATCATGGCCGATTTCTGAAAGCCTTCTTCCGAAATTCAGCTCATGTCGGGGCGATCGCGCCGAGTTCCTCCGAGCTGTCGGCCATCCTCGCGGACACGGTGGACTGGGACAAGGTGGACTGCGTCATTGAATATGGGCCTGGTACGGGAGTCGTGACCCAGGAAGTGGCTCGCCGCATCAAGGGCAAGACACGGTTCTTCGCTATCGAACGCGAGCCGGAATTCGCCGAGATCACTCGTCGTCGGTGTCCCGATATCGAGGTCATCGAGGGATGTGTCACCCGGGTTCCGGAATACTGCCGCGAGCGCGGCATCGAGAAAGTGGATGCGATCCTCAGCGGTCTGCCCTGGGCTTCTTTCCCCGTCTCTCTCACGGAAGAAATCCTCGATGCCACCTTCAAAGTGCTGCCGAAAGGCGGAAAGTTCGCAACCTTCGCGTACTGGCAGGGACTCCTCCTCCCAGGAAGCCGACGCTTCCGCAGTCTCCTGAAAGAACATTTCTCTTCGGTGGAGCGCACACGCACCGCCTGGCGAAACTTGCCTCCAGCCTTTGTCTACCGCTGCGTGCGCTGAAGGATTCAAGCTCTCCGGCTTTGCTTCGCTTCGCGCCTCCCCCCCCCCTGCGGGGCATCTGCGGCAGACTGACTCGCTTCGCTCGACTCTCGTCCGGCGCGAGGCCAGATCAGATCAACGAAACGGCTCCAACCATGTGTAGGCAATCAAATGCCGCAGTTTGTCCGAGAAGCAGTGTCACACCAGATTCTCTTGCCAGGGCCTCCGATTTGCGAAACCATGTGATCATGTTTCTGCGGCGCACCCTCCCCTGTCTCCTACTTCTTGCGATACCAACCCTCGCTGCCGCCGGGCTTGTCCGAATCGAAGTGAACGAAAGGTTGCTCTTTGCCGACGGAGTGAGCTTCGGACGCTCCGGGTGCTACGAGATTGTCGAGGGACGTCTCCATTTTGAGGCCGATCCAAAGGATCCCGCCAACGCCCGGATCACCGACCTGGCCCTCGCTCCAGTAAATGAACGTGGGCAGATCGAGTTCTGGGCCGACTTCACTCTTCTCATGCCTGCGGATCCGGCGAAGGGCAATGGCAGTCTTCTCTACGACGTTCACAATCGCGGAAACAAGCTTGCCCTCTGGACCTTCAACGACGGAGCGCTCAGCAACGAGCCTCACGATGCCAGCCACGCCGGAAACGGTTTTCTCATGAACGAGGGCTATTCCGTTCTCTGGACCGGATGGAGTGGCGAGATCCAGGACGATGGAACGGGACGGCTTCTCGGCGGATTGCCCATCGCAAAGAATACCGACGGCTCCGCTGTGACAGGTCGCGCCCATGTCGAAATCAGCGTCGACGAACCCGTGAAAAGCCGAGCCTTTTTTCAAAGTCCCTGGGGCATCTCGGCGGCCTATCCTGCCGTATCACTCGATACGAGGGAGGCGACCCTGACCAAACGAAAAGACCGCCAATCACCCGCTGTCGAAGTTCCCGCATCGGACTGGTCCTACGCCCGATGGGAAAACGAGAGCATCGTGCCCGATGCGACGAGCCTCTATGTGGAGGACGGCTACCAGCTTGGCTGGATCTATGATCTCGTCTACACCGCCCGTGATCCGCGGGTCTCGGGACTCGGGCTGGCAGGGGTTCGCGATGCCATCTCCTTTCTCAGATTCGAACCAGAGGCGCCTGACAAAACACCCAATCCGCTCTTCGGCCGCCTCGAGCGGACCATTCTTTTCGGCATCTCGCAGTCGGGTCGCTTTTGCCATCAGTTTCTCTGCGATGGCTTCAATCTCGATACAGCGGGACGCCGGGTTTTCGATGGTGCTCTCATCCATGTCGCCGGTGCGGGAAAGGGACTTTTCAATCACCGCTTCGGAATGGCCACGGTCTACGGCACCTGGCGCGAGGGCAATCTCTCACCCACCGAAACGTTTCCCTTCACGCCGATGGAGCAGACCGATCCGGTGAGCGGAAAGAGCGGCGAGTCCTTCGCCCGTCTCCGTGAAAAGGGAGGGATTCCAAAGACGATGTTTGTGCAGAGTTCTACGGAATACTGGTCACGCGCGGCCTCGCTGCTCCACACCGACGTCAAAGGGCAACGCGATCTCGAACTCGATCCCGATCTGCGAATCTATCTCATCGCCGGGAGCCAGCATCTCGACGGCAGTAACGACATTGCTGCGAAAAAGCCGTGTCGTTATGATCTCAATCCGATCAAACACCGTGGTCCGGTTCTGCGTGCCCTGCTCGTCGGGTTGGACAGGTGGATACGGGACGAGAAAACTCCGCCCGCGAGTCTGTATCCTCGTATTGCCGACGGCACCCTTGTCGACCTGAAGTCCTTTCGCGCGAGCTTTCCGAAGATTCCCGGGGTCGAGACTCCGGCGCAGGTCTATCGACCGCTCCGGCTCGATCCTGGATCGCGATGGGAAACGGAAGGCATCGCGGACGAAGTGCCTCCGAAACGAGGTGAAGCGTATGAAACACTCGTCCCGGCAGTGGATGCGGACGGCAACGAACTCGCCGGAATCCGTCTGCCCGAGATCGCCGCTCCCCGAGGGACCGCGACGGGATGGAATGTGCGCGACGAGGCCTTTGGTGCAGGAGGAGTTCTCGCCGGATTGCAGGGAGCATGGTTTCCATTTGCCGTAACCCAGGCCGAGCGCGAGGCCAAGGGCGACCCACGTCCTTCCCTTGCGGAACGATATCATGATCGCGGCGCTTACCTTGAGGCGGTTTCCGCCTCGCTGATTGCCCTTCGCAAGGACGGATATCTCCTCGATGAAGATGTGACACGATTGTTGGAGCGGGCAATGGCGGAGTGATCGGACGGAAACGGTTCGCTCTTACAAAATCTTTACCATTCCGCTCTCCCCATCTGATGAGCGATTCGATAGGATTCGGTCATGAGACGAACCCAGTTGACCCGACTCACCGTCGTTCGGATTCCTCCCGTCGTTGCTGCGGGGTGCCCGAATGAACCGCACAATCGCGTTGGGAACCCTCGTCCGGAAGCGACAGGGACCCGGGTTGGAAAAAAATCCGATTTTTTCCAAGAAGAGTTCTCCTCGTGTGTCCTGTCCACTGAGGAGAGATCCTTCTCCCGGACA
>CALDKL010000012.1 GCA_937898895.1 uncultured Verrucomicrobiae bacterium
CTGCTCTACACCCATCCGGCGCACTGGAGCGACGAATTGATCGGCACGATCGCGGAATGTCCCAAGGTGGCTCGCTACGTCGACATGCCCCTGCAGCATATCTCGGACCGAATGCTCGAGGCAATGAATCGCGAGACCGACGGAGCCTACATCCGCGATCTCATCCGACGCATGCGCGAGGGCATCCCGGACCTCGCCATCCGCACCACCTTCATCGTCGGATTTCCCGGCGAGACGGACGAGGATTTCGCCGAACTGCTCGAATTCCTCGACTCCGCACGCTTCGAGCGGGCCAGCGTTTTCAACTACTCCCGCGAAGAGGGAACCCGCGCCGCCAAACGCGAGGGCCAGATCCACCACATGACCCGGAAGAAGCGATGGAACGAGGCGATGAAACGCCTTGAAGCACTTGCCGAGGAAAAGAACCGCAACCAGGTGGGCCGTCGGGTCCGGGTGCTCGTTGATTCTCCCGGTCAGGGGCGCAGCGAGATGGATGCCCCCGAGGTGGATGGCACCGTGTATGTTCCGGCGAGTCTGCCAACAGGCGAGTTCGCCGAAGTCACCGTCCGAGACTGGCGAGGATACGACCTGGTAGCGGAGTAACGCGGCCGACCGCCCGACGAAATTCCCTCCGGAGGATCGGAGAAAGAAATTCTCTCTCCTTTCCTCGAACCACCCCTCTCCTCAATCCTTCTTCCATCAGTTGACGGACTCCTCCCGGCACGATTCATTTTCCGGCCATGCCTGATCGATCCCTTTCCGCAAAACTCTTCCGCGCCGCCAGGGAAGTCATTCCCGGAGGAGTGAACTCGCCGGTGCGTGCCTTCCGCAATGTGCAGGGAGATCCCTTCTTCGTGCAGCGCGCCCGCGGCTGTCGCCTCTGGGATGTCGATGGCAACGAGATGATCGACTATGTCGGCACCTGGGGACCGGCCATCCTCGGTCACGCGCCTTCGGTGGTGATCGACGCGGTGTCTCACGCCGCGAAGGAAGGAGTCAGTTTCGGCATCCCGAATCGGCACGAAGTCGAGATGGCACGCCAAATCCGCGACTATGTTCCCTCGGTGGAAAAGGTGCGCATGGTCAACAGCGGCACCGAGGCGACGATGAGCGCGATCCGACTAGCCCGCGGTTACACAGGGCGTGACAAGATCGTCAAATTCGACGGCTGCTATCACGGTCACGTCGATTCCCTGCTGGTGGCGGCGGGGAGCGGTGCTCTCACCTTCGGCCAGCCCGACAGCGCAGGTGTGCCTGCGGATCTTGCCAGACTGACGATCACCGTGCCCTTCAATCGACCCGAGATCATCGAAGAGATTTTCGCCACCCAGGGGCATGAGATCGCCGCCGTGATCCTGGAACCGATCCCGGCGAATGCGGGACTCATCTTTCCCCGGCCCGGCTTCCTCCAACTCCTTCGCGATCTCACCGCGCGACACGGCTCAGTCCTCATCTTCGACGAGGTCATGACCGGATTTCGGGTCGCCCGCGGCGGGGTGCAGGAGCGGACCGGCATCACTCCCGATCTCACCGCGATGGGCAAGGTCATCGGAGGTGGCCTGCCCGTGGGAGCGTTCGGCGGAAAGGCGGAGATCATGGACCAGCTCGCGCCACTCGGTCCGGTCTATCAGGCAGGCACGCTCTCGGGCAATCCCCTTGCCCTCGCCGCCGGTCTCGCACAACTGAAGGAAATGGAGCGCCTCGACGGATGGAATCGGCTCGAGCAGATCGGCCAGGGTTTCGAAGATGCCGTCCGATCCACCCTGCAGGAACGGGGCCGCGACCTCGCCTTCCACCGGGTGGGTTCGATGTTCTGCCTCTTCTTCAGAGAGGGTCCCATCGACAATGTCGATGATGTGAAGGCCTGCGACTTCGAGGCCTTCCGCAAGTTCTTCTGGGCAGCACTGGATCGCGGGGTCTATTTCGCCCCTTCCCAGTATGAAGCGGGCTTCCTCTCGCTGGCGCACGGCGACGGCGACGTCGCGAAGTCGGCCGAAGTGGCGTGCGAAGCCCTGAAAATTGCGCTGGCGTGAACCGTGCATCGCGGCGACGCTCCGATTCCCCGCATCGACCATGAGCGAAGAAGAAAAGCCCCTCGAGTTTTCCGCCCGCGACCTGATGCCCGACTGGGCGCAGGAACAGCCGCGTGATTCGCAGAAGGATCTCGTGAAACGATATGGCGGCGATGACGACCGCCGGGATCGCCGCGAGAGCAGCGGGAGGCGCGGAGAGCGACGCGATGATCGCGGCAGCTTCGGCGGACGAGGCGAGCGCCGCAGTCCCGGAGGCGGCGACCGCCGGGATCGCGACCGCTCTCGCGACGAGCGACCTCGGGGAGAGGGACCACGCGGGGATCGCCCCCGCCACCAGGGGGGGCGCGAAGATCGTCGAGGTGGCGAACACCGTCGCGAAGGAGAAGAACGACGAGGTGGCGGACGACCGGGACGAGATTTCCGGGAAGGGCGTGATCGGCGCGAAGGATTGCGCGACGACCTGCTACCGGTCGGCATCACGGCGGCTCTCGAGCCCTCGGGACCCGCCATTGAGGGTCTGACGCGCCACATCCGCGAGACCTTCCGCACCTACGCACTCGCCGATCTCGCGAAGATGATCCTCGAGGCGCGGGAACGCTACCGCATCCGCTTCACCGCGA
>CALDKL010000013.1 GCA_937898895.1 uncultured Verrucomicrobiae bacterium
TGGCCTCGGAGGGGCGATAGCCGCTCGTGATGACCAGGCAGCGCACTCCGGCCTCCACTGCGTGGAGTTGCACCCCGACGCGGTCGCCCGTGATGATGAGCAACTGATCCTTCGGCATGTTGGCGATGCGATCCTGCATGACCGGTTCCGAGGATCCGGCCACCATCATGAGGAACTCCTGTTCCTGTGCCGCGTTCTCGGCCGTCGTCACTACCTCCGCCTCGAGAATTTGTGAAACCTTCTCGACGGAGGCC
The DNA here is from genome assembly GCA_937898895.1 of uncultured Verrucomicrobiae bacterium. Classification (GTDB taxonomy): domain Bacteria; phylum Verrucomicrobiota; class Verrucomicrobiia; order Verrucomicrobiales; family DEV007; genus Arctic95D-9. The sequence continues at coordinate 255 of CALDKL010000013.1, forward strand.
ATGATCTGACGGGGATGATCGCCCTGCTCCGTGGAAGGAATGAGGAGGTGGAGCAGATCCTGCAGGGCGAGCATGCCGTGGAGAACGTTCTTGTCATCGATCACCGGGAGACTGCGGTAGTGGTGGGAGGCCATTTCCCGATAGGCCTCGATTACCGAATCCGTTGCCCTGGACGTGGAAACCTCCTTTCGGCAGATGTCTCCGGCCCGCAGGTTGATGTCGCTGATCAGCGTGGGTCGGTGGATCTCGGCGGTTTGGAGTACCCATTCGGTGCGGGCGTTGGGATGTCCGCAGCAGGCCGCGACGGCATTGGGCAAGCGCGTTTGCCGGAGAAGGTCGGCATAGGCGAGGGCCGAACAGATTGCGTCGGTGTCAGGGTTTTTGTGCCCCATCACCCAGGTCGGGCGGGAGGATTTCGATGGATTCGCAGCGGTGTCAGTCACCCGGCGACTGTCGCCCATCCCGCCGCAGTTTCGAATGAAAAATGGATCTTCTGTCGGGATTCACGGAGAACCGATGGGCCCATGGAAAATCGGCCAGCAGGATGAGGGAATAGGGGAGGCAGGCTTCCTGCCAGGGGATCATCCGAACCACTCCGGTTCGTTTCCTGGTTTCCACTTGATGTTGCAGCCGGTGCTCGGAAACCACGGGGCCGGAGTCCCTCGTCCGGCGAGCAAGTGCTCGACGGCGGCAGCGAGATCCTGACCGGTCGGGATTCCTCTTCCCGGACGAGACTCGTCGAATTGTCCCGCATAGACCAGGGCCCTGGCGTCATTGAAAAGATAGAAATCGGGGGTGCATGCCGCCGCGTAGGCCCGAGCGACCTTCTGGGAGGCGTCGTGCAGGTAAGGAAAGTGCCAGCCATGAGCTTCTGCGAAGGCAGGCATCTTCTCGGGAGCGTCGGCGGGGTAGCGTTCCGCATCGTTGGATGAAATCGCCACGGTGGCGACTCCCCGGCTTGCGATCTCGCGGGCGAAGGAACCGAGGGCGTCGGCGAGGTGGACGACGAAAGGGCAGTGGTTGCAGGCGAAGACGACCAGGAGCCCCCGTGCGCCGGAGAGCAGGGATTCGGGGGTGTGGATCCGCCCGGAGGCATCGGGCAGGGAAAAGGCGGGTGCCGTTGCGCCCGGAATGAGACGGAATGTGGAGGAAACTTCGGACATGGTACGGAGAGGGTGAAAATTCGGCTCTTGGCGGGTTGACAATCGATCCGATCACGGCTAACAGTCCCGCTCTTTTTCCAAAAACCAAACCGAAACACGCCATGGCGACAGTTGAAGTGATTCTCAAAGAAAAAATCGAAGGACTGGGTGCCGAGGCCGATGTCGTGAAGGTGAAGCGTGGCTATGCGCGCAATTTTCTGGTTCCGCAGAATCGCGCCTACGAGGCGACGAAAGCGAACCGTCGCCATGTGGCCCATCTCAAGGAGGTGCGCGCCAAGCGTGAGGCCGAGGAACTGGCCAACGCGGAAAATACGGCGGCGAAGCTCAAGAAGCTGCGCCTTTCCATCGAACTCTCGCTTGGCCAGGGTGGCAAGGCTTTTGGTTCCGTGACCACGGCAGACATCGCGGCACTCATCGCCGAGAAGAGCCGACTCACGATTGATCGGCACCAGCTTCTGCTCGAGGCTCCGATCAAGACCCTCGGCTCCTTCGAGATTCCGGTGAAGCTCCACCCTGCCATTGAGGCGTCCGTGACCGTTCGAGTCGTGGCCGCCGAGGGGAGTGAGGGAGCCGCAAAGGAAAGCTCCGACGAGGAGTGATTGCCTCTTCCGGCGCTCGTTGGACGGATTTTGGCATTCTCACGGAGAATGCCTGCATTTTTCGGCCCCTTCCATGCCGAGCCCTCCATGCCGGGCCCTTCCCCTTGTTACGATCACAGGTCCTTTCGTGAAAAGAACCGGAGCGCCAGTGCCAGAGGCACCACGATCCACAGGATGAGCACGCCGAGCGTGTAGAGGATACCGGCAGAGGATCCGAAAAAGTCGCGCATCACCGCTCCGGTGACTCCCATCAGGGCCGCTGCATCCATCTGCAGCATGACAAAGGTGCGTGCCAGATCGATCGGGTTGAGTGCGACTAGGCCAATGGCGGCTTTTTCCACCGGGTAGTCCTGAAAGGTCGCGAGGAGCAACAGAAGAATGCCATCGAAGAGCAGGGCGAAGGAAAGCCACAGGATCAGGGCCACACCCATGCCGCGGGCCTTGTCGCGAGAGACCACGGCACCGAGAAAGGCGATCGCGACAAAGACGAAGGTGAGGAGCAGCCCGGCCGCAAGTATACACCCGCCCGCCGCACTCCACGCATACAGGACAATGGGCAGACCGATGCCAATGGCGAAGGCAACGCTCAAGGCCGCGCTCACACCGAGATACTCACCCAGCAGAATGGTATGGCGACGAATGGGCTGGGTGGAAAGCAATTCGATGAATTCATAGGAATTGTAGTAATGGATCGTCGCAAAGACCAGGCTGATGAGCGGCACGATCATGAGGACGATGCTGAGAATGCTGACAAGCCCCTTGTCGATGTCGCCGCCGAGATTGAAGAGACCGAAACCGGCCGCAAGGAGCACGAAAGTATAGGCGATGGCCACCCGTCCGCGAAGGATGTCGTGGAGCACGTATTTGACGATTCGGAAAGTCATGGGACGGAGGGAAAGGGGATCTGGTCGCGCATCAGCCGCGCGACGAGGCGACCGAGTTTTTCCTCTCCGGCCTCGGTGCGCAGTTCGTCGATGGGCCGCGAGAATCGCAGTCGGCCTTCCATGAGGAACAGCACATCGGTGGTGATCTCCTCCAGATCACTGAGAATATGGGAAGTGAGCAGGATGAGTTTGCCTTTCCCGCGTTCGGCGAGGATTTTTTCTTTCAGGATTTCGACCGAGACCGGATCGAGTCCGGCAGTGGGCTCATCCAGCACCAGTACGTCGGGATCAAAGAGGAAGGCGACACAGGCACTGACGCGCTGGCGGGTGCCGCCGGAGAGCGTACACATGGGCTTTTGCGCGATCTGATGAATCGCAAACGCTTCGATCAGATCCTGGTCGCGCGGTCTGCCGACCTCGTCGCGGCGGATCTCGCCTAGCATGTCGAAGAGTTGGCCGACGCGCAGGTTGTCGGGATAGCGACCGATCTGGGGCATATACCCGATCCGGGCACGTGGCGCGGGAGAGGCCAGCAGGTCCTCTCCGTCGAGCGAAAGAGAGCCGCAGTCGGGGATCACCGTGCCGAGCAGGCATTTGAGAAAGGTGGATTTGCCCGATCCGTTCGGCCCAA
>CALDKL010000014.1 GCA_937898895.1 uncultured Verrucomicrobiae bacterium
GCGCCTTGATCGACGCGGCATCGACCTTCTCCGCGAGACCCGGTGCCGCTTCGCCCGCCGACTCCGCCAACTCCCGCAACTGCCCCGTAGGGAATTTCCATTCGAGTCCGTTCGCCGTGGTGGTCAGTTCGCTGAGTTCATCGGGAAATTTCATCGCATACCGCGCATCGCTGGGGCGACCGTAGAGTTCTCCGTTCACAAAATTGGCAAGGCGTCCGAAAAAGACTCCCACCGGAGCAACGGTCACGAGATTGTCTCCGTGTCCGGCCCAGGATGTCTTTGTATAGCGGGCGTAGAACCAGGCCACGATCGTGATACCGGCCATGCCGCCATGACTCGACATTCCGCCCCCGAGGACATCAAAGAAACTCATCGGATGCTTGACAAGCTCGTCGAAGTTGTAGAGCAACATATAGCCGAGCCTCCCTCCCACCATCGTGCCGAGAACGGCGCAGAGGGTGATGAAATCGCCGACCTGCGACTCCTTCAGCTCGCTCGCCCCGATCCGGACAAACCAACGGATCAGGAAAAATGCGGCAATGAATCCCGCCACATACGCGAGGCCGTACCAGCGGATGCCGAAGTCACCGGATATGGGGATCGCGATCGGATCGAGATGATGAATGTAGGTGGCAAACAGGGTGCGCATTTCAGATGCCGAAGGCAGAAGCACCGAATCAACGCCGCACCGACCCCGAACGCAAGCCCGCAAAACTCTCCAAAATCCGCCCGCAACCCTGCGCCATGGGCAGGCTGCAAATTTCTCGTTTTGAAGGTTGACCTCCGCTGCGGCCGAACGGTAGGATACTACCAAATCGAACCTCCCTAGAAACCGATGAAACGAACGACCCCTTTTTGGTTCGCAACGGTGCTTTCCGTACTTCTCGCGTGCGGCTCGGTCCCGATCCTCAGCCCTGCTGCAACCGTGTATTCCCCGGTAGTCGGATTTCTGAAATTCGACTGTCCGGCAGATTCTGACACGATCGTTTCCGTGCCGTTCCATCCCTCTCCCCGCTGGGCTGGTCGGCTGCTCTCGGCCCCATCGGATCAAGGCGGGAATGTGTTCCGCATTTCCCTGAAAGGATCGCCCGGGTTCTCGGCGAATGAGCTGACGACTCATCCCCACTGGCTGTTCAGCCGCAGCGCGACGGGTCCGGAAGGCAGACATTTTCGGATTGTGGGCCACGGTGCCGACACGGTCGACGTCTCGGCTGCGGCCGCAGACCTCAACGGCATGACGACGGACGGCGAGATCTCGGTGATCCCCGCCTGGACCCTCAACTCACTTCTTCCGGCGGCGACCCAGACCACGCTGCACCCCTCGACGGGTCCTCTCGCCTCGGAACGAGGCTCGGAACTGCTGTTTTTTGACAACACCACCGTCGGCACGACCCTGGCCCCGACGCGTCGCTTCTACGTGACCGCAAGCGGGTGGTTCGAAGCGGGAACCTTCGCCGCCGCCGGCTCGACCGTGATCAATCCGGGTCAGGCCTTCCTCATCCGCCATCCCGCCGGGGTCGACGCCACCACTTTCGTCCCCAACCAGCAGGTCTACGGAGCCAAAGTGACGCTCTCCGTCCCGGTCGCAGACCTGGAGGCCCGCGATACGATGCTCGCATTGCCCCGGCCCGTTTCCCTGACACTCGCCCAACTCGATTTCGCTCCCGCCGACTTCGTTGAAAGCGCCTCGAATGCACCCGTTGATCGAAAAGATCAGCTCCTCGTTTTTGACAACAGCCAGGCACAACGCAACAAGCTTCCCTCCGCCACCTACTACCGCAACGCCGGGCAATGGCTGCGGGACGGCAACAACGCGGTTTCCGATACCGTGGTGATCGAGCCCTCCGCAGGCCTGCTGATTCGCAAGGCAGCGGGCGGCGCCGACTCCGTTGTACTCTGGAAGAACGCTCCGACCTACGACATCACCGCTCCCTAACCTTCTGCCCCCCCTCTCTCATGAAAGCAGGATTTCTACTCACCCTCGCCGTCGGATGGATCGGGATCCAAGCCGCCCGCGCCACCGTGTCGATCGAGTTCCAACTCGGCGGGATCGAGGTACCGGCGGGTTCCATTGGGGTGCTCGTCGCCGATGTGGCCGACAATGAGTTCACCCCACCCACCGACGCGGTCGGGTCCGAACTCTCCGTCGGAGAATTGATGGGGGTCGATGACGTCGTCGTAGCGGTCCTCGAGGGTTCGAACCTTCCCGACTGGGGCACCAGGAAAGGGTTCGCCAATCACGTCGCCTCGCTCGATTATGCCGCTCTCGGTATCGCGGAGGGACAGGATCTCATCCTCCACATTTTCCCCCAGCGGGCACAGGGCGATGCGATCCGCGCCGGGGAGCCCCATCTTTCCTACCGCACCGGTGACCTCGGGCAGCGCACCTCGAACAGCACGATGGGCTTCACCCTTCCCAGGGATGGAG
>CALDKL010000015.1 GCA_937898895.1 uncultured Verrucomicrobiae bacterium
CTCCGCGGATTTTGAAGGCCCCGACAGGCGTGTGGTTTTCGTGCTTCACCCAGACAGTACACCCGAGGCCCTGCTCGAGGAGGGGCCATCGATAGGTCGGGGTCTCCCGCACATGGGACCGGATGAGGACTTTCGCCTCTTCGATTTCGTGGAGTGTGGGCAGGGCATCCATCACGGAAATTCGAGTGGGGAGGGCCGGGGAGTATCCTTAGGCGGGCGGCTTGCGCAACGCCTTCTTCAGCAGGCCAGCATGTTCGCGGACGGCTTCGAGAAACCGTTCTGCGACCGGCTTCAGTTCACCCGTGTGAAGAGCACCGAGCGTGAGAGGCGGAAACTCGGGGGGAAGGCGGATCTTTTTCACGTTCGTCGGCCATTCCGCGCCCGGAATATCGACCGCGACTCCGAATCCGAACCCCTTCGCCACGTAGCGGAGGATGAGTCCGAGTTCCGAGACTTCCATGGAGGTCTCCCATTTCAGGTTCGAGGCGAGCAAACCTCGCTGGAACAACTGTGCCACGGGTTCGGAGCGGGGCAGGGAGATGAGGGGATGGAGCAACTGGCCTCCGCCTGCGGTTGCGGTGAGTGCTGCGAAGGAGTCGATCGTGCAGCCCGCAGGAGCGGCGAGGGCAAGCGGCAGATCGAGCAGTTTCACCGCCTGGATGCCGGGTCCGGTCTTGCGATGGAGGACGGAGAGGGCGACGTCGGCCTCCTGCTTGCGGAGGGCAAGCTCGAGGTCTGGATTGTTCAATTCCCGCAGGGTGAGGCGCAGATTCGGAACCTCGCGCTGGAGAGATTGAAGAACCTCGGGCAGGTGGTTGCCGAGTGCGGCAGAGGAAGCGGCCAGTCGGAGGTGAGAGTTCTCCTCTCCGCGAAGGCGAGCCGTGATCTGCTCGATACGGGAGAAAAATGGATGGATGAAGTCGTAGAGTTCCTCCCCGGCGGGAGTCAGGGCAAAGGGACGCCGTTGGAAGAGTTTCACCCCGAGGAAGTTCTCCAATTGCAGGATCTGGCCGCTGACCGCCGGTTGCTGGATCCCATACGGCATCTTGCGAACGGCCTCGGTGATACCCTCGTGCTTGGCCACGTAGTAGAAGAGTTCGAGATGGTGGACGTTCATGGCAGAAAGAGGAGGCGGACATGAGCAAAGCGGAGTGAGGCCGCGAGGTAAATGAAAAAGGGGTTTCGCCGCGAAAATCGAAGCCCGGACCATTCGGTGTTTCATCGGGAACTCGGATGATCCGGATACCGATGGGCAAGCAATGCGCAGATTTGCGAAAAAAACGCGAAGCGAAGAAGGGTGGGCGACTCCATGCTTCGAGTATGTTCGGTTTCCGCATCACGCCTCCCGGCAAAGCCCTACGACTTCGGCTTTGCCCGGGAGACGCCCCTCACGGACGAGGACGCGGGGCTGATCGAGAGTCGGTTCACCGCCGACTTTGTGCTCCGGTTCTGATCCGGAAGGTTTTGGTTGGATGCGTCTGAAAGCACCGGTCGAAAGGCCGGTGCTTTCTCTATTCGAGGGGCAAAGGAGTGCCCATCTCTCGGTTGTCCCACTGCTGCGGCGATTCGCCGCAGGACTCTTCCCGTTGCGTCTCGCGAAGTAAGGTTGGTGGAAACCACCCAGGGGCACCTGGGGAGAGGCCAATCGATTTGTCAGACCAGGCGGGGAGCACCGACTGGTGACTCAGCTCTTTTTCTCCTCGGGTTTCTTCTCGAGGACCTTGTCGATGAGACCGTATTCGGCGGCGACGGTGGCGGGCATGTAGTTGTCCCGGTCCGAATCGCGTTCGATCTCCTCGATGGTCCGGCCGGTGTGGTGGGCGAGGATCTTGTTGAGGCGCTTCTTCAGCGAATACATGAATTCGACGGTGCGCTCGACATCCGAGGCCGTGCCCTGGGCGCCGCCGGAAACCTGGTGGATCATGATGTGCGAGTTTGGCAGGGCGTAGCGTTTGCCCTTCGTCCCGGCGGTGAGGAGGACCGCACCCATGCTCGCGGCCATGCCCATGCAGTAGGTGTTCACGTCGCAGGTGACAAACTGCATCGTGTCGTAGATGGCGAGGCCGGCCGTGACGGAGCCTCCCGGGCTGTTGATGTAGATGTTGATGTCCTTGTTCGGATCCTGCATCTGCAGGTAGAGCATTTGGGCAATGACATAGTTTGCGAGAGGATCGCTGACCTGCTCGCCGATGAAGATAATGCGGTCCTTCATCAGCCTCGAGAGGAGGTCGAACTGAATCATGGTGTTCCCCTCCTTTTCGATCACGCTCACATTTTTCATCGGATCAACGATGCGATGCTGGAGGTGCGGTGGGAGGAGTGGGGAGAAATCCTGGACGGAATCGAGATCTTGCGGGCGCATGGTCGGGAAAGAAAGAGGGGGATGGAGATCGGGTGGGTTGAGACGGAGGATTCCTTACGTGTTTTCCTGCGGCGGATCGACATCGGTGATGACGGCGTTTTCGCGGAGGAAGGCAATCGTCTTCGTGATGCGGATGTCGTGGCGCAATTCGCCGTAGGCGTTCCGGTCGCGGATCTCGCGGGCAACCTTCCTGACGGGACGGCCCTGGCGGTAGGCCATGAGGGTGACGTGATGGGTGATCTCGTCGTCGCTCACAGTGATGCCCTCCTTGTTCGCGATCTGGTCGAGGAGGAACATCGCCTTCACGTTGTTTTTGGCATGCTCCTCGGCGCTACGGATGAGTTCGTCCTGATTCTTGTTGATATCGTCTTCGGTCATTCCCTGTTCATATCCCCGGGAAACCATCTGGTTCACCTG
>CALDKL010000016.1 GCA_937898895.1 uncultured Verrucomicrobiae bacterium
TGCCTTTGCGGATCACTCCACCCGCATCACCCCGTTCATCACCATCCAGTGGCCGGGGAAGGTGCAGAGATAGGGATAGTCACCCTTCTCCTTCGGCGCATCGAAGTGAATCGTGAAGTCACCCTTCGGGTTGACCATGTCGGTCCAGACGATCGCGTCGTCGGACTTCGGCACGTAGTGACGGGCGAGTCCCTCGGGATCGGTGATCATCAGATTGCACCGCTCACCCATCTTTGCGAGGGAGCCCGGTTTGGCGAGGAGCCAGTTGTGCGGCACGAGGTCCGGATTCCGGAAGGTCAGGCTGATCCGCTCTCCCGCCCTCACCCGGATTTCTTTCTGCACGAACTGCAGCCCGAGGCCGGCCTCGACGGTGATCGCACGCCCCGCCGCTCCGCCGAGCCAGGGATTCGGCTTCGACGCGGCGGGTGCGACGATGCCGATCTGGGCGGCGTGATGAGTCTTCGGGATCTTCGTATAGCCGCTGAAGTCGGTGAAGGGTGCGCCAAGTTCGTGTACGGTCAGGAACAGATCCTGCCCCGTGCCGAGGCGTAGGTGGACCTGTCCGGCGGGCACGATCTGGGGGATCTCGAGAAAGAGCGTTTTACCGCCATCGAGTCGCTGCACGCTGCGGACCTCGAGGGGATCGTGGCCGGGCGTGTCGGGATAGACCACCGAATACTCGGGCGATCCGTAGGCGGCGCTGTACTTGTAGGTCCAGGTCTGCGCGAAGGCGTTCTCAACGGAGGAGGCCTCTTCGGGAATCGATTCGTTGAAACGGACGATCACTCCGTTCTCCCTCGTTTCGAAGGCGACCGGCACGGGAACGCCGCCGGTAAAGCGCACCCGCTGGAAGGAGCCATCTTTCGGCGTGTAGCTGCCCCACCCCTGCATGCCGTTCACGTAGAGGTGCCCGTCGTTTGCATTGAAGCGCGCACACTGCGGCCCCGAATCAAAATTGCCGGTGATCCGCATCGCCGCAGCCTGCCAGCGGTCCTTCACTTTCTCGCGCATCACGAGCCAGGCGCTGCCTCCGCCGGAGGAGAGGTGGACGAGGTTGCCATTTCCCTCGAGCGATTTCCAAGACTTGCCGGAGACAAATGCCTGGCTGCTCGCGGAATTGTCCTCGCCCCTTGGCAGGTAAAGAAGGGCGGGCTCGGGTGCCTTGCCGTCCTTCGGACCCCCGGCCCCGAAGTGGGCTCCCTCGTTCACGCCGAGTTCGATCTGGAAAAGGCTCGTGGCGGGAGTCCAGTCGCCTTCCTGAGCGCTCGTGGTGAGAAAACGTCCGTCGTTGGAAATGCCGAGACCATTCGGATTGCGCAGGCCGGTCGCGAGGACCTCGAGTTTGTCGTCCGAGTCGATCCGGCAGACGCCCTCGTTGCCCGAGGCGAAAAGCCAGCGACCCTGCTCGTCTCGTTCCAGGCCGATGATGAAGTCGTG
>CALDKL010000017.1 GCA_937898895.1 uncultured Verrucomicrobiae bacterium
TTCACTTCATCGGGTGCTCTTTCCGCAATTCCTCAGTGGTGTAAAACTGGAGACGGCCCGGCTGGGCGGCGCGGATGTCCTTCACCTGGGCGGCGGTGACCGGTTCGGCCTGGTTGCCGAAGCTGTTTCGCACGAAGGTGAGGACGCTGGCGAGTTCCTCATCCTTCAACATGCCACCGAACGGGGTCATGGGGACGAGGCCGTCGTATTTCTTTCCATTCACCTCGAGGGGCCCCATGAGGCCGTAGAGAGTGATCTTGATGAGGCGGTCGGGGTCCCCGGCGATCCAGGGGCTCTTCTCGAGGGAAGGGAAGGCGGGGTCGAGCCCCTTGCCATTCGGCTGGTGGCAGGTGACACAGAATCCCTCGCGGAAGTAGATCTCCTGTCCGGCGAGAAATTGTTTCTTCGCTTCGGCATCGAGGTGGCCGGGGGCGGGCAGCCGGGGATGCTCGGCGACGGCCTGTTCGGCGATGCCGGCGAGGCGGTCTTTTGCGGTCTGGACGGCGTTCTTGCTCCACTCGTCGACGGGGTGGGCGGCAGCAATCTCGACGATTTTCTTCGCGGCGGCCTTGTCGGGAATCCAGGACGCGGCGACAGTCGCCTCCAGGCGGACGCGACCCTCGGGATCGGCGGCGGCTTTCTCCTGCAGAGCGGCGTGATCGGCGATGCGGTGGGTGTTGTACCGGAGAACGCGGACGGCGGCGGCGCGGACGTGGAAGTCGGGGGAAGCGAGCAGTTCGCGGAGGAGCGCCTCGTCGACGGCATTCAGTCCCCAGGTGACCCAGAGAGCCTCGAGACGGTGATGCTCGCAACCGGACTCGGTGTTGTCGAGCTGGGCGACCCAGGTCTTCACGGACGGGAGCACCTCGGCGGCAGGGTGGGCACGGAGCGCGCGGCGGCTGCGGTAGCGGGTGCGCAGCTCGGGCAGCTTCAGGTTGTCGAGGAGCTCGTCGACGGTGGCTCCGGCGACCTTCGCGGGGGCGACGAGGGGCCGCGACGGATAGGTGATGCGGTAGATGCGGCCGTGGACGTGGTCGCGGAGGGGATCGCGGGCATTGTGCTGCATGTGCCCGATGAGCACGTTGTGCCAGTCGATCACGTAGAGGGAGCCATCGGGGGCGAACTCGAGATCGACGGGTCGGAAATTGCCGTCGGTGGATTTGAGAAGGTCGTGGCGGAAGGTGGTCTTGTAGCCGGTGCCGGAGTCCTCGATCTGGTGCTCTTTGATGCCGAGGAAACCGATGGCGTTGCAGAGGATCAGGTCGCCCTGCACCTCGTCGGGGAAATGGCGCGAGGAAACGATCTCGAGTCCCGAGGTGGGACGAACGCTCTGTCCCTGGGGAACCAGATCAGGAGTCGAGGGTGTCTTGCTGCCGTAGGTGGACTTCACCGAGACGGGCAGCATCCAGTTCATGCTGGGACCGGAGGTGTGGAGGAAAAAGTCCTGGCCCCATCGGTCAAATACCACACCCCAGGGATTCGGAATGGCGAGCTGGGCGGTGCGCTCGAGCTGCATGCGCTGGGGGCTGTAGCGGTAGAAGCCGCCATCGACGGCGCGGACGGGGCCGTAGGGGGTCTCGACATTGCTGTGGAGGAAGACGCCCTCACAAAGCACAAACGCCCCCGAGGGATCGGCGGTGTAGGCGCTGATGGCGTGGTGGGTGTCGTGGGTGTCGAAACCGCCGAGAACGATCTCGGATGAATCGGCCTTGTCGTCGCCATCCGTATCGCGGAGGAGGACGAGATTCGGCTCCTGCGAGAGATAGACGCCTTCGGGAGCGAATTCGAAGCCGATGGGGAGATGCAGCTTGTCGGCGAAGACAGTCTCTTTGTCGGCCCGACCGTCACCGTCGGTGTCCTCGTAGATGAGGAGCTTGTCATTCGGCAAAGCGTCGCCGGGCCGGTAGTGCGGATAGGTCGGCATCACCGCCACCCAGAGACGTCCTTTGTCGTCGAAAGAAAGCTGCATGAGATTGGCGAGATTGGGAAACTCCTTCTCCGAGGCGAAGAGTTTCACCTGGTAGCCTTCGGGCACCGTGAGGGTTTTCTCGGCGGCCTCGCCGTAGAGGTATTCGGTGCTGCCGTTCTTGGCGCTCGGCTGATAGTTCGTCGGCACGGACGGGAGGACATGAGTCTTCGAATCATCGACGGAGAGGTCGGACTTTTTCCCGGTGGCGACATCGTGGATCAACTGGTCGCGGAGGGCGGCCATCTCGCGGCTTTTTTGGACTTCGTCAGGGTAATTCTGCGGCCCGAAGGGGTTGTAGCGCTGGCCGTGGGTGTGGACGCCGTTGAGGATGTGGTAGTCGTTCTGCCAGAACCAGTCCTTGGCCTTCACGGCGCTGTGGACGAGTTCGGGGTCCGCTTTGGAAAGGCGCGGGGTCTCGCCGTAGAGCCCGTTGGCGAGAATCTCGGCGAGCTGGCGGTAGCCGTCCTCGGTGGGGATGAACCCGCCCGTGGTGAACGGCTCGTCGGTGGTCTCGTAGATCTGCCCGGTCGGTGTGAACAGGTCGATGTAGGTGAGCCCGTGCTTCTTCGCGACGGCCTCCATCGCGGCGGCGTAGAGAGAAAGGTTCGCGTTCTCTTTTTCGCCGTTGGGAAGATCGCGTTTCGCGCTCTGGTTTTCGTAAGCGATGGGGGAGACGAGGACGAGGCGGGGCGCTTCTTTTCCGTTGTAGGCTTTTGTCAGGGTGTGATTGACGAAGGCCTCGAGTTCGGCCTGGTAATTCGCAACGGCACCCTGACCATCGAAGGATTCGTTGTAACCAAAGAAGGCAACGACGGTGTCGGCCTTGAGGAAGGTGAGCCATTGGTCGGGGGTGGGGAAGAAACCCTTTCCGTTGTGGATGGTTTTGTCAGGATGGAATTTCTCTGCCCCAGGGAAAGCCCACTGGGAGACGCGCGAGGGATGGGGGCGGAAGCCTGGGGTGTCGCCGGGGCGGGCCATGTTGCGGAGGAAGAGATCGCTCTCCGGAAAGCGGAGCTGCAACTCGGTCTCGAGGCGGCCGTAATAGACGTCGCGCTCGGCGAGGCCGTTGCCGATGAGCACGATGCGCTCGCCCCTGGCCGGCGCGGCCACGGCCTGGGGTCGAACCTTCGTCGCCACCGGAGCATCGACCTCGGGGGCGTGCGGGGCACCGTCGCCACTGTTGTCGGGGCGCTTTTTCTCCTCGGCCCTGGCGGCTTTCTCCGATTCACTGAGGGGTTTTGTCGTGGGGACTTTCAGATCGGAGGTCGCGGGACTCTTGCCAAGGGCGTAGTCCTCGGGCTTGCGGTTGAGCGTTTTGTAATGGTCGCTCTTGAAACCGCTGTAGAAGGAAGGTGCAAAGGGATCGACGGGCGTGACATCGGCCTTCGCGGGCACGTTTTGGCCGGTGAGGTGGAGGGCTGTGTTGACGATCAAACGACGGAGGTCCTCGTCGGCGAAGTCGACCGAGGCACCGAGGGTGGTGCAGAAGGCCTGACCTTGGGTCTTTCCGTCAGGAGCGGTGTATTCGCGGAGCCAGGCGAGCGGCATCATTGGATCGTTCTTCTTCCCGGCAACGGCCTTTGAGTCGGGGTCCAGGGATTCGGTGACCTCGCCGCGGAGGAAGAGCGTCACCGCGTAGGGATCGAGATGGGCGATGCCGTAGACATCGGTGGTGGCAAAGATCTCGCCGACACCGCGCATGATCTCGTGCGAGCCGTTCGAGGTGACGGGAACACTGCGGGTGCCTTCCTTCCTGTGGGCACCGTGGTGATTGACCCACTTCTCGCCGAGGATCTTGAGTCCGAACTCCGACCACTTGAAGTCGCCGGTCTTGGCGTCGCCGGAGAAGGCGTGGGTGGCGGTGCGGATGCCGATGACCGGTTTGTCGGCATTGAGAAATTCCGCAAAATTGGCGAGCTGGTCATCGGGGAGCTGGCGGAAGCGAGTTCCGATGACCATGAGGTCCGCCGTGTCGAGTTCCTCGGTGCCGGGGATATTTTTCTGGAAGGTCGGATCGATGGTGCCGCCCTCGGGATGGATCGCAAAGAGGACCACGCAATCGAAGCCATACTTCTGGCTGAGGATCTTGCCGAGCATGGGCATGGTCTCCTCGGTGCGGTATTCCTCATCGCCGGAGACGAGGACGATCTTCTTGCCGTTGGCCGTCCCCTGCTTGGGTGGCAGATGGAGACGGTCGGCGGCGGAAAGCGCGAGGCCCGATGCGAGCATCGCAAAGAGAACGGTGACGATCGATTTCATGGAGGATGTCCGAAAATCCGGTAGATACCTGTAGCCCGCCGCCACGGACGGAACCAGTCAAAAGAGATACCGGATTCGGCCATGAAAGAGACACGATTCGACACACGGGGGACGCAAGTGCGGGACGCGCAGGGCGCGAGTCGCAAAGGATCACCTCTCTGCCCCACACGGATCGTTTGATCGCACGTCGTCGCCGGGATCACTCTCTCTCGGGCATGGCCTCAGATCGGACCAACGGGAGCGGCTTTGACGAGGAACCCTGCTTCCAGAGTCCGGTAAAGTGGCCATCTTCGCCGAGTGTTGCAGAGTATTCGGCGCGAAGCGGTGCCGACACGAGCTTCAAACGGCCCGCTCCAAAGGAAAGGTGGGTGACGGGCAGGGGATCGGAAGTTTGATCCGGACTGTAGAGACGCACGTCGCCGAGGTCGTCGAATCCATCGATCTCGAGAACGAGAAAGAGCCCCTCATTCCCGCCCAGGTGGCCCGACCAGAATCCGCGAAGATCCCGCCAATCCCCCGTGAACCGTCCGGCCAGGGCCTCTCGCAACGCCGACGGTACTCCGGAGACGGGAGCAAGGGCCAGGGGATATGCTCCGTTCTGGGACCAGGTGCCGACGAACCGCTCGCCTTCGCGGTGTCCCTCCAAACACCCCTGGATCGCGCCGAAGACGGCACGGAAGTGTCCGCCCTCGCAGCTCGTCCGAACCGCCGGCATCCCCTGCCCTCCCTCATCGAGACTGTGGAGGACGACACGGCCGCCTTCCGAAATTCGGAAGAAGAGGTCTCGCTGCTTCGGCGCAACCCCGAGCGTGCCCTGCCAGAATCCCGCGAAGGCGGTGAAGTCGCCCCGGCTTTCCGCGATCCCGCTCGGCCCGGTGCCGCTCATGAGGCGGATCGTGGCGGTTTTGTCAGGGACCGACACACGCAACTGACTGCGAAACCCTCCCGTGGCTCCGTCGTGGTGCAATCCTTCCTTGCCAAGGAACCACCCCAGACCAACCTCGCCCCGCTGCCGTTCTGTGGCCCGCTTCATCGCGGCGAAGAGCGACGGCGGGGTCTGGGGAGTGAAATGGGCCGCGGCAAAGAGGGCGAGATCATGCCCCGTCGACACGATTGCCCCGGCTCCGCAGAGAGCGTCGAAATACCAACGGGGCACTTCCTTTCCTCTGCGGTGCCCCGTCGCGAAGCGCTCCTCCGCCTCTGCCGGAAGGTCTCCGGGCCGTCGCTGGACGAATGACGAATTCATTCCGAGCGGAGCGAAGATCGTGTCCCGAACAAGTTCTTCGTAGGGTTTTCCCGCGAGGCGCTCGAGGGCGTGACCGAGAAGACCGACGCCGAGATTGGAGTAACTCGTTTTGCCTCGTTTCACGAAATCCGCAGTCTGAAATCCCTTCAGGTATTCGTAGAGACGCTCCACCGAATAGGCGGCATAGGGATCTTTCGGATTGCCTCCCTCATCGAAATTCGAGGGCAGGCGCGGCAGGCCCGAGGTGTGGGTCGAGAGTTCGACGAGAGTCACCTGATGCAGGGGCGAGTCGGCGGAGAGCAACCCCTCGGGGAGGAAACGAGTCACGGGATCCTCGAGCGACGCCGCTCCTCGGTTCACGGCATCGGCGAGGAGGATGCCGGTGAAGACTTTGGTGAGGGATCCGATCTCGAAAAGCGTGTCGCCATCCATCCCCGGCCCACCCTCCTTCCGACTGCCGGCCGAGGAAACAATGACCTTGCCCTCCGCCACCGTCACGAGGACGATCCCCTCACCTTCGTTCTGAAAGTCGCGATGATAGGCTTCCACCTCGGCGACAGGATCGGCGGCGGGCAGACCTGTGGCAGCGGCAAGGACAACGGCAACAATCCGCACTGTCAGTCCTCGAGTCATCTCCGGAGCATGGCGGGAGCCTCGGACCGAGTCAAGGAGCGAGGCAAGGTTCAACGGGTCAGGGGGATCTTCACGGGGCGGTCCGCCGACTGCGTGAATTCGCGGACGCTGAAGAGCCAAACGACGAGCTGTTTCGAATCCCAGTATCCCGGAGCAGCGGCCGCCTTGTAGAAAAGCTGCTTGCGAGCCTGGACCAGGCCGGAGCCGCGCACTCCGACCAGGTCGGGAGCCCGTCCATACTGCCATGCGAGATGATCGAGCACCCCCGCACCGGAGCAATGCATGCCACCTTCTTTCCCTTCGTGAAAGACGAGGGTGTGACTATCGCCCAGAAGCAGCACCGGACTCGACGGATCGGGCACGACCCCGAGGTTTCCGCCTGCACGGACCATTCGCACCGGAAGCGTCTCCGGAGGCACCGCCCCTTCCCACTCGCTGCCGACAATCTGGTCTCCGAAAAAGGTGATTCGCTGCTCTTCGTCGAGTTGAAAGGAGCCCGGGCCCTTCGCTCCCTCGAGGGGTGCCCTTTCGGCAATCTTCTTCGCGATCCATGCTGCGCCCGAGGGTGAAAAATGGGCGTCCTGCCGACAATAGAGGAGATCATCGGGGCGATCCGCACGGGCGGCGAGCAGGATGGGTTCGAGGTCGAGCACGTCGATCCCGGCGTCCGAGATGCGCTTCAGGAAGGGGGCCAGCGCGGCGACCTCACCGGCCCGGAATCCGCTGACGAGCGTCTCGGGATAGATCGAAGCCTTCGCGGGGACCGGAACGACGAGCAAGCGCACCCCGCGTTCCTGGAGGAGGGTGTGGAATTCCACGATGCCCGGCACCGGGTCGCTCTGGTTCGCGGCAACCGACTCCCAGGGTTGTTCCCAGAAACGGCCCGCGGCGAGATGCTTCACCTCCCGCGTTGGGAAAAACCACTCCATGTCGTCTCCGCGCACCGAGGGTGCCGGGCGCACTTTTGCGGCGGCGGCCTCGGCGAAAAGCGATGCCCGGTCCTGGGTGAAGGCGGCCGAAGAGATCAGCGTCAGGACTGGGAAAAGGATCGCTCGCATGGGAAAAAGACTCAAAGGTGGATCCCGCTTCGGCGCCTCAGTCCCTCCGCAGATACCGCGAGCGGAGGTGGGCGACGAGGGCGTCGGAGGAAACGGCTTCTCCCGCCGCGCGAGTGACGAGATCCTCGGGCAAATACAGGGAGCCCGCTTCGTGGATGTGCTTCCGCATCCAGGCGAGGAGCGGCGCGTACTCTGCTTTCGCAAACCCCTCGGCAACAGCCGAATCCTGGCGCATCGCGGCGCGGGCGAGATGGGCGGCATTGAGGTTCCCGAGGGTGTAGGTGGGGAAATACCCAAAAATGCCCATGCTCCAGTGGATATCCTGCAGACACCCCTCGGCGTCATTCCTCACGGGAAGCCCAAAGCTCGACTCAAAGCGCCGATTCCACTCTCCGGGCACGTCGTCGAGGGCAAGGTCTCCCGAAAAGATGGCACATTCGATTTCGAAGCGGAGCAGGATGTGCAAATCGTAGGTGACCTCATCGGCCTCGACGCGAATGTGGCTGCGCTCGGCCTGATTCACCGCCGCAGAGAGGTCGTCAGGAGAAAATGCTGCGAGATGGGGGAAGTAGTGGGCCGCACGCGGCAGCCATCGTTCCCAGAAGGGAAGACTGCGCCCGACATGGTTTTCCCAAAGGCGCGATTGCGATTCGTGCACCCCGAGGGAGACGGAGCCACCCACCGGCTGCCCACGCCAGTCCTTCGGCAGGCCTTGCTCGTAGAGACCGTGGCCCGCCTCGTGCAGCACCCCAAACAGCGAGCTGAGAAAATCCGATTCGTCGTAACGAGTCGTGAGCCGGGTATCGTACGGAGCCATGCCCGAGCAAAAGGGATGCACCGCCGTGTCGATGCGACCCGCATCCAAATCGAAACCAATCGACTCGGCGACCTCGCGATTGAAGGACTGCTGTTTCTCTACCGGATAGTGGCCAAGGAGACGGGCTCGGTCCTCCCTGCCGCGCGAGGTGGCTTCCTCCACCACCGGGACGAGGGCCTCGCGCAATCCTCCGAGAGTCCCGGCGAGACGACGAGTCGTGGCTCCGCGCTCGAAACGGTCGAGCAGCGCATCGTAGAGGCACTCCTCGTAGCCCCATCGCTCGGCGTGCTCGCGGGTGAGATCGACCAGCTTCTGCAGATGGGGAGCGAATCGGGAAAAATCGGATTCCTGCCGCGCCTCGGCCCAGGCGGACTGCGCGTGGACGCGGGCCTCGGCGAGATCCTGCACCAGTCTTGTCGGCAGGCAGGTGGCGCGGTCGTATTCGTGCCGCCACTCCCGCAGATTGGCTGCGACGGCGGCATCCGCAGATTCGGAGGCAGCCGCCTCGGCCTCCGTTATCCAGCGCCCTACCTCCTCAGCGGTGAATCGCTCATGGACATATCCACTGAACCACGACATCTGTTCGGCGCGGTAGGCGATGCCCTTCCTCGGCAAAAGCACTTCCTGATCCCAGCCGAGGAGGGCGGCCGCATCATTGACCAACTGGAGTTCCCGACCAAGGGCAAGGAGACGCTCGTAGGCGGTGATCATGTCCTGGACAGCGAAGAGGGTCGGGTCGCGGATCGCACCCTCTTACTTCGGTTTGGCCGCCTCGCGAGCGAGATTTGCCATCACCTGGATGGACCCGGCCGATAGCGTGCCGAGGACACCGGAGGGCTGCCCCTCAATGATGCGCACCACGGTGATCCCGACCGGTTTTCCATCGATCGTGAAGACGGGAACTCCCTGGGCGGTGCCGGCATCCGTGACGAAGAAAGTGCGCTCGCCTTTGAAGACTCCGGTAATGCGTCCCATCACCAGGGTGGGCATGTAGCCATACACCGCAGAGGAACGAGAAAGACCCACGACCCGATCCGCCGCCTCCGCCGTCGCCGCAAACTGGGAGAGATCGACTTTTTCAAACTTCTTGTTGAGGGCCTTGGCCTCGGCCTCGTCGGGAAGGATAAAGGCAACGTCGGCCTCGACATCCTGACGAACCACTTTCCCGTGAAGAAGCGTGGTATCGCCATAGCTGATCTCCACGCCTGAAAACTCGGTGGTGGCCGACTGAATCGTGACGACCTTTTCCTCCATCTTCGCTTGCTGCCCCTGCAGGCCGACGGCGGCGTCAATCGCCGAATTCGAGACGACGAGCAATCCATCATCTCCAACAGTGACCCCGAGGGTGCGGCGCTGCTGATCGCGGTCCGGGAGCGGTTCACCGTTCGTCTTCGCCTTCAGCAAACCTTTGGCTGTGACCACGACGAGGGAACCCTTGTAGGTTTCCATCAGTTTGCGGGCCTTGACCTCGACGGTCTCCTCCTGAGCGCGAATGGCTCCGGCGGAGAGGATCGAAACAACGAAAGCAATGAGGAGGTAGCGCGATGTCATAATCGAATGGGATCGGAGGATGAATTGGGATGGTAGATTGCCCCATTCTCGCCCCAGTCACAAAAAAAATGTGACCTTCGGAAATCGCGGGGACGCCGAAGGTCACATTGTTTGAAAAAGGAGGATGGGCGAACGCTTATCGGGAATAGAGTTCGACGACGAGCTGGACGTTCACCATCGTGTCGATCTCGCAGGCTTCGGGGAGGCGATTCACCGTGCCGGTGAGTTTGTCACGATCAAACGTGAGCCAATCCATCACGGGGCGGATCTGGGTTTGGTCGATGGCGCGGTTGCCGAGCTGTTGCGAGCGGCCCGCCTCTGCCACCGTGATGACATCACCGGCCTTGACACAGTAGGAGGGCACGTCGACACGACGCCCGTTGACCTTGATGTGACCGTGTCCCACAAGCTGGCGTGCGGCACGGCGAGTGGCACCGAGACCGAGACGGTAACAGACATTGTCGAGACGGGTCTCGAGGAGTTGCACGAGAATGTCACCCGTGATGCCGCGGCGGCGATGAGCCTCGTCGAAATAACGGCGGAACTGACGCTCGAGCAACCCATACTGGAGGCGCAGCTTCTGCTTTTCGTTCATCGCGACTCCGTAGTCGCTGCGCTTCTTGCGTACCCCACGCTGCCCGTGTTGTCCGGGAGGATAAGGACGGCGCTCGAGTGCTTTGGAGGGACCAAACAGCGGGACGCCGAAGCGGCGGCTGATCTTGTCGGTGGGACCTGTGTCTCTGGCCATGGATCGGAAAAAGGTTGGGGGCGAATAGGGGCTCAGCCGATCAGACGCGACGGGCTTTCTTGGGGCGGCAGCCGTTGTGCGGCACCGGGGTGACGTCCTTGATGCGGGTGACATCGATCCCGAGACCTTGCACGGCACGCACGGCGGACTCGCGCCCGGCACCGGGGCCCTTCA
This sequence comes from uncultured Verrucomicrobiae bacterium, assembly GCA_937898895.1. Taxonomy (GTDB): domain Bacteria; phylum Verrucomicrobiota; class Verrucomicrobiia; order Verrucomicrobiales; family DEV007; genus Arctic95D-9. The sequence goes on from CALDKL010000017.1 coordinate 10,456, forward strand.
CGCGCACTTCCGCCTGCCTGAGCCCGTGGGCCATGGCCTGGCGGCACGCATCCTGGGCGACCAACTGGGCGGCATACGCGGTGCTCTTGCGCGAAC
>CALDKL010000018.1 GCA_937898895.1 uncultured Verrucomicrobiae bacterium
TGGGCACGCTCGGCACGGGGGCCTCCTTCAACACCCTGCGCTACACTGGGGCATCAGGGACGATCACGGGAAACTTCACCGCCAACGGCATTCTGACAGCTGGTTCGGGTGCCCTGACCATGAGCGGCAATGTCACCATCGGGGCCAATCGAGAACTGGTACTTTCTAATGGAGACTCCAACTCAGCACGCTACCTCACCCTGTCCGGAGTCATCAGTGACGGAGAAGCGGGTTCCGCACTCACCAAAGCTGGCAATGGAACACTGATCCTGTCTGGGAACAACACCTACAGCGGGCTCACCTCGGCCACCCGTGGCGCACTGGTGGTCGCGCACAACAACGCGCTCGGTTCCACGGCGGCGGGCACACGGATCGGTCTGTCCGGGCGGCTGCAATTCAACGGAGGCATCACCTCGGCAGAGTCGATTTGGCTCGACGACACCACCAACGCGTTCACCGGCGCGATCATGATTCTCAACAGCGGAACGAACACCCTCACAGGTGCGATTCGGATCAGCAACGACACCCGGTGGCAGAGTTCAGGTGTCCTGAATGTCACCGGAGGCATCACCACCACTTCCGCCAACTCCACCGCAGTGCTTCAGGCCGCAGACACCCTGAACATCACCGTCAAGCCGCTCACCCTGGGGCACGGAGGGACGCTCTATATGGACAATGCCGGCCGCACGATCATGCTTGGTGTGGCAGGCAGCACCTACGGCTCGGCCGCGTCTGGTGGCCAAAGCCTGTATGCGGGAACCTTGAAGGCCGGTGCGGCCAAGGTCTTTTCCCGCACGGCAAGGGTGAGTTTTAGCACTTCCTATTCGGCCAGTGCCGCCGCGCTGGACCTGAATGGCTTTGATCAGACGGTTGGAGACATCGCAACCGGTTACTACGGTGTGCACGACAGTTTTGCGCGGCGCATCACCAGCGCCACGGCAGCTACGTTGACGACGGGGGGGAACAACGGTTCCTTCACTTTTGACGGCAGCCTGGAAGGAGCCGTCTCGCTGACCAAGGTGGGCACCGGCACCCTCTTCCTCAGTGGACCGAGCACCACCACCGGCGGCCTCACCGTGAACGGCGGCACCGTGAACCTGAACTTCGCCCGTGCGGTCGCCTCGCAAAGCGGGGCAGGTTCGGTGAGCGACTCCCTCTCCAGTGCGTCCCCCCTGACGCTGGGTGGTGGCAATTTCACTCTCACTGGCCGGACCAACGGCGCCGCCACCTCCCTCACGGGCGCGAGTTGGTCAACCACAACGAATCTGGGAATCATCACCGTGGCCTCCACCACCGGGCTCGCGCCCGGACAGCTCGTGTCCCACGCGAATCTGCCCGCCGGAGCCTATGTGTCCAGCGTGCTGAGCGGCACTCAGTTTGTCATCAACCTCAAGCCCACCGTTGCCGGATCGGGAGCCACCATCACCGCCACGGCGAACAGCTTCACAACGTCGCAGACCTTCGCGGGCCTCATCCTCAATGCGGGCCGAGCCCTCGTCACGGCGACCGTACCCGGAGGTGGCAGCGATGGCACCGTACTGAATCTGAACGCGATCACCGTCAATGCGGGAGGCACGGTGAACTTCACCCTGCCCACCGGCACGCAGAGTGCCACACACGGCATCACCACGGACAACCTCAACACCCACGGCATTCTCGGCGCTTGGGCCAGGGTGGGTGACCACTGGGCCACCAACGCCACCGACGCCGCCGACGGCAACATCACCGCCCTGACTGCGGGATCCTACACGGATGTGAACCGCCTCGGTGGGACGATCACCAGCAACGCCGCCGCGAATGTGCGTATCGTGGATGGCGGGGCGAGCGGCGATGTCACCCCCGCCGCCGCCGGCACCACCGACATCCACACCCTGCTGCAAACCGCCACCGTGGGCACGGTCACCTACAATCCCGGCACCACGGACGTTTTACGCCTCGGTGCGACCGGCGGCATCATGGTGGCCAGCACCGCCAAAGCCCTGACCATCGGAGCCAGTGACAACGACGGCATGCTCACCGCCGGAGGGGCGGCAAACACCGCTGGCACACTCTATCTCACGAACAATCATGCCAGTGATTCCCTGACGATCCGCTCCACCATCGCCGACAACGGCACGGGGGTCGTGGGAGTCACCACGGCCCAGGGGAACATCGAGTTCACCGGCACCAACACCTACACCGGCCGCACCGTGATCGGTGCAGGGCAGTTGCGGATTTCGGGCGAGGAGAACCTGGGAAACAATCCAGTTAGCTTTGCCGCCGACCAGCTCACTCTTGCCGGAGGTCGGCTCTACACCACTGCTTCCTTCAGCATTGACGACACGAACCGAGGCATCACCCTCGCGGCGGCAGGTGGCGACCTCTTTGTGGGGAGTGGAGCCACGCTGACTCTGGCGAATGCCATCACCGGCAGCGGTGGGCTGGCGGTCACCGGGCACGGCACCCTGGCGCTCACTGCGGCCAATACCTTCACCGGAGCCACCACCTTTGGCAGCAATGCGAGCACTCTCGCACTCGGCCATGTGGACGCTCTGAAAAACAGCACCCTGACGACCGCCACGGTGGGGAATGTCACCTTCACCGTCGCGGGGACAAACACCTACAACCTGGGCGGTTTGGATGGCAATGACACCGTGAACCTTGGTGCCAATTCGATCAAGGTGGGGTTCAACGACGAAACCACCCTCTTCAGCGGCATCCTCTCCGGGAGCGGAGACCTCATCAAGACGGGTGACGGCACCCTCGCACTGAGCGGCGCAAACACGTTCTATGGCGTCACCCGTGTGGAGGAAGGCATGATCGCCCTGAACCATGCCGACGCCCTGAAATTCAGCATTCTGGACACCGGCAGTGTCGGCACCCAGAGCTTCAACCTGACCTTGGGAGAAGGCACCAATTACAACATCGGTGGACTCCAGGGCAGCGCCGACTTTGATCTCGGAGTGGCCAATGTCATCGTGGGGAACAACAACACGAGCACCTCTTTCGACGGGAGCCTGAAAGGTGCCTTTCACAACAGCGTCACCAAGATTGGTACAGGCACCCTCACGATGACGGGCGACAGCACCTATATGGGCAAGACCACCGTTTCCGGCGGAGCCCTGATCGTGAACGGTGACAATTCAGCGGCCATCGGTGAGATCACCGTCGCGAGCGGAGCACACCTCGGCGGGGATGGTGTCCTCGGCGGGGACACCACCGTTGTCGGCAAACTCCACACGGGGATCACGAATTCCGCTGCGGTGATCGGAAACCTCGATTTCGACTGGCAAGATCTCACGTTCAACAACGGCAGCGAATGGCTTGTCGATCTGGTGCGAGGAGTCACGGAAAGCTCCGACGCGATCGGTCAAATCGGAAGCCTCACGATCAACAGTGGCTCCACCCTCACCTTCGCCCCGACCGGTTCCTACCATGGAGACGAGAGCTTTACCCTCGCCAGCTACACAAGCCTCACCGGAACCTTTTCGAATTATTCGACATCGGGCGTCTACACGATTGGAGGCAACGACTACTACCTCGACTACGGCACCAATGCACTCACCCTCACCGCCGTTCCGGAACCAGGGGTGCTCGGGCTACTCAGCGTGGCCCTGGGTGGGTTCTTCTGGCGGACTCGTCGCAGGCGGGCACGCCGCACATCGTGAGCGCAGGGTGGCAATCACCCGTGGAATGGGCCGAGGGCGGTCGGACCTTCCTCAGGCCAGCAACTCCGTCACCACCCGGGCCTTTTCTTCCGTAATGAGAGACTGGGCCGTCCCGTTGCGTTGGAAGAGCAAGTGCTTCGGATCGAGCCCGAACAAATGCAGCAGGGTCGCATGGTAGTCGAAGTGATTCACGATCCCCTCCACCGCCTTGTGACCGAATTCATCGGTTGCGCCATGGATGTGGCCACTCTTGAATCCGCCACCCGCGACCCACATGCTGAATCCGTAGGTATTGTGGTCGCGTCCGACCGCCTTGCGGTCGCCTTTCGTCGCTCCCGCTCGATTCTGTATGACGGGGAGCCGCCCCATCTCCCCTCCCCAATGGACAATCGTCGTATCGAGCAGGCCACGCTGCTTCAGATCCCGAACGAGGGCGGCGGCCGGTTGGTCAACGTAGACGCAGGCGGCAGGCAAACTCGTCAGTATGCTCGTATGATTGTCCCAGGTCTGGTTTCCGGTGAAAATGGAGACAAAGCGCACGCCTCGCTCGATCAGTCTCCGGGCGATGAGGCAGCGAGTTCCGAAATCGTCGGTCTCCTTCCTGCCAATGCCATACATCGCCCTGGTTGCCTCGCTCTCCTGCGACAGATCGAGTGCCTCTTTCGCCGCCACCTGCATGCGGGCGGCCAGCTCGAAACTCTGGATGCGGGCCTCCAACTCCGTCTCGCGGGGACGCTCGGCGAGGTGACGGAGATTCAGACGATTCACGAATTCGAGGTATCGCGCCTGCGCCTCGCCTTTCAGTGACATCGGAGGATCGAGATTGAGAATGCGCGGCTCGGTCGGGCGGATCACGGTGCCTTGATAGACGGAGGGGAGCCAGCCATTCGTGAAATTGTCCACCCCCAGCACCGGCAATCCACGCGGATCGGTCAGCGCGACGTAGGCGGGCAGATTCCTGTTTTCCGAGCCGAGTCCGTAGGTGATCCAGCTGCCAAGAGTCGGGCGCCCCGTAAGAGCGGAACCATTGTGAAGGGCATTGATGGACTGGCCGTGGTTGTTCACGCCGGTGTGCATCGAACGGATCATCGTGATCTCGTCGGCGATCCCGGCCATGTGCGGAACGAGTTCGCTGAAGTCCATTCCGCAGCGCCCATGCTTCGAGAATTTCCAGGGCGAGCCCATCACCTCGCGGCTCGCGCCTGCGGCGTCATCGTATTTCACCTCTCCGGGAAAGTCCTTGCCATCGAGACGAGTCAGTTCCGGTTTGGGATCAAAGAGATCGATATGACTCGGCCCTCCCTGCATGAACATGGAGATCATCGCCCTCGTCTTGCCGAAGCTACGAGGTGGCTTGGGCAAGTTGTCGTAGGAGGGATGCTCGGCACCGGACAGGGTCGGGTTCGCGAGCAGACCCTGTTCCTGCAAGAGCGTAGCCAAGGCGATGCCGCCCAGTCCGTATCCACGCTCGAGGAAATCACGTCGGGTCATCATGATCAGTCGAGATAAAGAAACTCATTGGCACTCATCAGCGCGTGTCCGAGCGCCGCGAATCCCATCACCTGCGCCGGAGCCGCCGCCTTCGCCGCCGGACCTGCCACTGATTCGAATTTGCTCGGCTCGGCCGAATAATGCGCCGTCTGCGCCGTCAGAAAGGCCACCCCTGACTTCTCTTCCTCGGCGGTGGGCAGGTGCCCATAGACCAGACACCAGGCGTGGCGCACTTGTTCCACGATGTCGGCCTTGCCGCACTCTTTCACCATTCTCTCGCCAAAGTGCTGGGCAAACTCACGCATGCCCAGATTGTTCATCAGGAGCAGACTCTGCGGACTGACCGTGGTGACAGGCCGGATCTCGCAGTTCGCCGTGCTCATGTCGGGCGCGTCGAAGACGGAGAAGATTTCGAGGGGGCGCGAACGTCGGATCTGCACATAGATGCTGCGTCGGAATTCCTCTCCGTTGAGAGGGATGAATTTGCCAGTCTGCCGTCCGGCAGTATCCGTCGTGTCAACACCGAGGACGACTTGTCCCTCCTCCGTCAGCATCACGGGCACGGGTTCGCCGCCGAATTTCGGATTGAGCGTTCCGGAAACGACCAGAAGGGCATCGCGGAGTACCTCGGCTTCGAGCCGACGCTTGTTCTGACGGCTGAGTAGACGATTGTCAGGGTCGATGCGGTCCCGTTCGGCGTCGCGATCCGATCGCTGTCGCCACGTATGGCTGGAAAGAATGAGCCGATGCAGCTCCTTCAAACTCCAGCCTTTCGCCATAAACTCCGATGCGAGCCAATCGAGCAACTCGGGATGGCTCGGCGACTCGCCAAGGTGACCGAAGTCGGCGGGGGTTTTCACCAGTCCCGTTCCGAAATGGTGCATCCAGACGCGATTGACGATGACGCGGGCGAGGAGCGGGTGCTGTCCGTCCGTGAGCATCTCGGCAAAGGCAAGACGCCGTCCGGTCGTCGCCAGATCGGGCACCTTTTCGGGCAGATCCGTCTTTCTCCATCCTGACAGAATCCCCAGATCCGAGGGTGCCACGACATCCTTCGGAGATTCCGGATTGCCCCGGTGGAAGAGGCGGGTCGCCGGGATCGCTCCAGGTTTTGCGGGCAGTTCGGTGAAAGCCTGAATGAATTCCTCTTTGGGTTTCTTCGTCCGCACCGCAGTCGCCTCCTCCGTCATCTTCTTGAGGGTGTCGGCGTGTTTCGTTTTGTAGGTCGTGTCGTAGAGATAGAGCGAGCCCGCGTTGAGCTTCTCCACGGTGGGATGCTGTTTGAGCAGAGCCACTTGATCCGGCGTGCGATCCTTCACCGCCGCACGGAAGGCCTTTCGCAAGGGTTCACGAACGGCCTCCGCGCATTTGGCGATCTCTTTTTCGAGCACTTCCGTGATGAACTCCTCCTGTTTGGCGAGGCGTGCTTCGTCGATCTTCCTCGCTTCGGACTCGACCGACGCGGCAGCGATCTTGTCTTCCTTCGTCTGGAGCGAGACGAGCCGCTGCACCGGATTGCGCCAGGCAGGGGGATTGAAACCCGGCTCAAACACGGCCCTCAATTCGTAGTAATCCTTCTGCGTGATCGGATCGTAGCGGTGATCGTGGCATTCTGCACATTGGATCGTCATGCCGTAGAAGGCGGTGCTGACGATCTTGAGAGTGTCGACGATGGTGGCATTGCGTGAGAGCACCGTATTCTCCGAACCAGTCCCGTCGGGGGCCATGCGCAGGAAGCCGGTCGCAGTGATCAGCTCGGCAAAACGCCTCTTTTCTGCCTCGGTCGGCGAATTGGCGTGCAGCCCGGCTTTCGCAGCGATCTCATCGCCGGCGAGCTGTTCTCGCACGAATTCATGGAAGGGCTTGTCGGCATTCAGGGCATTGATGACATAGTCACGATACTTCCACGCAACTTTCCGTTCACTGTCCTTCTCATTGAACCCGTCGGAATCGGCGTAGCCGGCAATGTCGAGCCAGTGGCGGGCCCAGCGTTCGCCATAGGAGGGAGAAGCCAGGAGAGAATCGATGAGTTCTCGGTAGGCGATCTCCGGATTCTCCGCAGATTTTGCAACAAAGGCATCCACTGCCTCTTTCGAGGGTGGCAGGCCGGTGAGGTCAAACGTAACTCGACGGATCAGGGTGGGAGCATCGGCTTCGTCGGAGAAACGGAGCCCCTTTTCTTCCAATTTCGCCCTGACAAAGGCATCAATCGGATTGCGTTCGCGGGGATCTTGCTTTGTCGGCACTTTCGGATGAGAGATCGGCTGCAGCGACCACCAGGCACGCTCCTCCTCGGTGAACCGGGCATCCTTTCCCAAAGTCTCTGGCTCCGGCCTTGCGGTGGGTGCCCCCGCGAGGATCCACTGCTCGATCAGCGCGATCTCCTTGTCGGGGAGCTTCGGCTTTTCCTTCGGCATTTCGCCATTTTTGAGCAATTCGAGAAGATGACTCTCGGCCGGTTTCCCCGCGATGACTGCGGGACCGGACTTCCCGCCTTTTACGAGGAATCGGACGAGACGCACGTCGAGTTCCCCCTTTGTCTCCCCATCTTCACCGTGACAATGGAAACAATGCGTCTTCAGGATGGGGCGCACGTCTTTCTCGAAGGTGGGCGCGGCGAACAGGCCCGTCGCAAAGGCGACGAGAGCACCACACAAGACAAACCGGACAGAGAAGAACCGCATCGCAACCCCTCAATTTTCCCTCTCTCCTTCCCTCGGGAAAGGACGGATTGACGTATGTTGCTTGTCCGACTGGGGCGGGAGACTACGCGCCGCCTCCGTGAACCGCCACCCCGCTCCCCTTCGCGGTGTGGTGCGAAGCTCAAGCGAGAAGATCCCTGACGACTTTCGCCCCCTCCACCCCGACGAGGCGTTGCTCGAGTCCCTGAAACGGAAACGTGAAGCGGTCCCCGTCGATGCCGAGGCAGTGAAGGATCGTCGCATTGAGGTCATTGAGATGCACGGGGTTCTCGACAGCGTTGTAACTGAAATCGTCAGTCTCGCCGTAAATCAATCCCTTCTTCACCCCGCCTCCGGCCATCCACATACAGAAATTCTTCGGGTGGTGATCGCGTCCGTAGTTGTCTCTTGTCAGGGTGCCTTGCGAATAGACGGTGCGCCCGAACTCGCCACCGAAGACAACGAGGGTATCCTCGAGCATGCCGCGCAGCTTCAAATCTCGAATCAGGGCGGCGGTAGGCTGGTCGACGTCGCGACATTGTCCGGCGATGAGCTTCGGCAGCGTGCCGTGCTGATCCCATCCCCGGTGGAGGATCTGGACGGTGCGCACGCCGCGCTCGACGAGGCGCCGGGCGAGCAGGGCACTGTGGGCGTAGGTTCCGGGCGTGGTGACATCGGGTCCATACATCGAGAGGGTCGCCTCGCTTTCGCCGCGCAGATCGGTCAGCTCGGGCACGCTCGCCTGCATCCGAAAGGCCATCTCATACTGCGCGATGCGAGTCTGCGTCTCGGGATCGGCAAGTCGCTCGAAATGTCGTTGATTGAGATTGCCAAGCGCATCGAGCATGGCGCGGCGATCACCGCGGGTCACTCCGGGAGGATTTTTCACATAGAGAACCGGATCTCCCGATCCGCGAAGCGCCACTCCGTCGTATTTTGTCGGAAGGAATCCGCTGCTCCACATCCGCGTGAAGAGTGCCTGGGCCTGGCTCTCCTTAGGAAAGCTTGGGGTAAACACGACAAAGGCGGGCAGGTCGCTGCTCTCGCTGCCGAGCCCGTAGCTGATCCACGAGCCGAGACTCGGTTTGCCCGGAATCTCCGAACCGGTCATGACAAAGGTGCAGGCGGGATCGTGATTGATCGCGTCGGTGCGCACCGTCTTGATCATCGTGATCTCGTCGGCGATTCCCTGGAGATGGGGAACGAGTTCGCTCATCCACATGCCGCTCGCTCCGCATTGGCGGAAGGCGAATTTGCTCGGAGCAACGGGCAGCCGTGCCTGGCCGCTCGTCATCGTCGTGATCCGCTGCCCTTTGCGGATCGAATCGGGCAGATCGGTGTCGAAGAGCTTCTGCAAACCGGGCTTGTAATCGAACAGATCGAGCTGCGAGGGGGCTCCGTTCATGTGCAGGTAGATGAGCCGCTTCGCTTTCGGGGCGAAATGAGGAAAGCCCGGCAGGGCCGGATGAACGGCTCCGGTGGCGGAGGATGTGGAAACCTCTGCCGCATTGCTCCATGCGGATCGACCCGCCAGGGTGGCAAGGGCCAGCCCGCCGAGCTTCAGCCCGGCCCCCTCAAAAAAGCTTCGTCGCGTCAGGAACGCTTGGCAGGACATGGCTGGATTCATACGTCGTCCTTCTCGATTCACTCAGTTTTTCACGATGACCTCGTCGAGGTTGAAGAGGAGATTCGCCACGAGGGTATAGGCCGCCAGTTCTGCCGGATTGAGCGAGGCATCGACCCCACTTTCTCCATAGCGAATCAGCTCTTTCGCCGCCGTCTTGTCGGACTCATAGCGATTGCGGTACCGCGTGAGGATCTGGTTCACCTCCCCCACCTCCATCGGCTCGGGGATCCGGGCGGTGACGGCACGCCAGGCCCAGCGAATCCGCTCCCCCTCACTCGCCCCACCCTCTTTGAGGATTCGCTGCGCGAACTGCCGCGCCGCTTCGACGTGCTGGATGTCGTTCATCAACTGCAGGGCCTGGAGTGGAGTGTTGCTGCGACCGCGCACCGTGCAGCACTGTTCTCGATTCGGGGCATCGAAGCTGCTCAGGAAGGGCGGTGGCGCAGTCCGCTTCAGGAAGGTGTAGAGACTGCGGCGGTAGAGAGATTCGCCCTTGTCCTGGACATAATAGCGGGTGTTGCTGTTGCCGAACCCTACCGGCTCCCAGATATTCGGTGGTTGGTAGGGTTTTACGCCCTTGCCGCCCATGGTGGGCACCAGGAGCCCGCTCACAAAGAGAACCTGATCGCGCAGCACCTCGGCATCGAGGCGAAACCGAGGACCTCTGGCGAGAAGTCGGTTCTCGGGATCGCGGCGGCGGAGTTCGGGCGATGCACCGGAATGGCGGCGATAGGCCTGACTTGTGACGAGGTGTTTCACCAACTTCTTCACATCCCAGCCCTCCTCGACAAAGGTCACGGCAAGCCAGTCGAGCAGCTCCGGATGGCTCGGCGGCTCGCCCTGGGAGCCAAAGTCCATACTCGTCTTGACCAGGCCGACACCAAAGAACTGCTGCCAGAATCGATTCACCGTGACGCGGGCGGTGAGCGGGTGCTTGCCGCTGACCAGCCAGTTGGCAAAGTCGAGCCGATTGTACTCTCGGTCGGCGGGTTTTGCTGGCAGCGGCGGCAGGAAGGAAGGCACCGCCCGTGTGACCTTTTCGCCGGGCTTGTCGTAGGCCCCTCGCTCCATCACAAAACTCTCCCTCGCCTGCGGCAGATCCGCCATGACAAACGTGATCGGGATGGCCGCTTCGATTTTCTTCTTCTCTTCGACGGCGGGCATCTTTTCCGCCTCGAGCGGAGCCAGTTGGTCGCGGGCTCCGAGGTAGAAATGAGCGAGCCAGAAATCGAAAACACGTTTCTCCTCCTCCTCCGTCCAGAGTTCCGGCTTCTTGCCACGGACGAGTTCGCGAAGGCTCTCGGGCAGGTCGTTGTTGCGGGTGCCCTGGTTCTTCTCGCGCCAGATCTTCCAGGACCAGGCGGGATCGTTAGCCGGATTCGATTCAGCGGCGATTCCGAGGCGATCCCAACTGACCGTGCCGCCAAACTGTGTGAAGGCGTAGCCATCCACCTTCATTCCCGCCTTCAAACCGAGTTTTTCCGCAGGAAATTCGAGCCTCACCCATTTGCCCGCCTCCGGCAATCCTCCCATCGCGACTTTTCCGATGGTGCCGGGATCGCCGAAGGGGATTTTCTCTGCCTTTCCCCAGACGGCACGATGTTTCCATTCGCCCGTGTGGAACTGGACCATGAT
>CALDKL010000019.1 GCA_937898895.1 uncultured Verrucomicrobiae bacterium
TGACCTATCGCTTCCAGGGGCGCGATTACCGACTCACCGACATCCACGGTCATGTCGTGAAGGAACTCCTGGCGTAAACGAACGTATCGCAGCATGAGACTGCTCTTTTCCCTTTTGGCGACCTGTGTCAGTACCTCCGTCGGTTTCGCCGCCGAGAAACCGAACTTCGTCTTCCTCATCGCTGATGATCTCGGATGGGGCGACGTTGCGTTTCACGGCGGCAACATGCCGACTCCACATCTCGACCGCCTGAAATCGGAGGGCGCGGAACTGGCCCGTCACTATGTCGCGCCGGTGTGCTCTCCGACCCGTGCGGCACTGATGACAGGCCGCTTTGGGAGTCGATTCGGAGTGACCTCACCCCAGAATGATCAGGCCCTGCCTTTTGAAACAACGACAATCGCGTCCGCACTGAAGCAATGCGGCTACGACACCTGTCTCTCGGGCAAATGGCATCTCGGCTCAAAACCCGAGTGGGGACCGAATCACTTTGGTTTCGATCACAGTTACGGATCACTCGCGGGCGGCGTGGGCCCCTACGATCATCGCTACAAAACCGGCGAGTATTCCGTGACCTGGCATCGCAACGGAGAGTTGATCGAGGAGGAGGGACACGTCACCGATCTCCTCGCCAACGAGGCGGTAAAATGGATTGGCGAACGGGGCGAAAAGCCCTTCTTTCTCTACGTGCCCTTCACCGCCGTGCATTTGCCCGTGAAGGAGCCGCAGGCCTGGCTCGACCGCGTCCCGGCATCGATCACCGGCCAGGTGCCCCGCCACTACGCTGCCTGCATCGCCCATCTCGATGATGCCGTGGGGAGGATTGTCAGGGCGATTGATGAGGCTGGAAAAGGTGCAGACACCCTGATTGTCTTCACGAGCGACAACGGCGGAAGCACCGTGGAGAACAACGATGCCAAATATGCCTCCGGAGGCTATCCCGAAGGTCGGCTGCCCGGCAACAACCTGCCCTGGCGCGGACAAAAGACGGATCTCTACGAAGGAGGCATCCGGGCAGCGACGCTGGTGCGGTGGACCGGGCGCATCCGCGCCGGTGTCGTCATCGACCCCATTGCCCAGATCAGTGACTGGATGCCGACCTTCTGCTCCCTCGCCGGATATGAACCGGAGCGAGATCTCCGCTGGGATGGGATCGATCTCTCCGCCACCCTCACGACCCTCGCGAGCCCACCCCCTCGCTCGATCTATTCCGTCGCCCCAGGATTCCGTGCTCGGGCGATCCAGGAAAACGAGTGGAAACTCATCGTGCATGGCCCTGTCCCCGGCCTCGATGCCAATGCGAAATCCGGCGTGAAGCCCCGCGTCGAACTTTTTCATCTGGGACGCGATCCCGGAGAAACGGTGGATCGTTCTACGCAGGAACACAGTCGCGTCGAAGAGATGCTGGAGCACCTGATCGCGATCGCGCGTTCGGATCGCGACTCCGTCGCCCCGAAAGGACCCAAGTGATGGAATCGGTCAGGATTCCGAACGAGCCAGTTCCGCATCCACCCATTCCCGCGCCTTCTCAAAACTGGCGTTCTCGAGGAAATGGCGCAGTCGAGGCGGGAGCGAGCCGACGTGCTGCTGCTGGAATGCCATGATCGACTCAGACAACTCTCGCAATAGCGCGAGCTGGCGATCCGGATGGTGCTCGCGCAGATCTCCGTCGGCGATGATCTGAAGTCGTCGCAGGAGGAGATCGCGGAGCGTTTGCAGGTCGATTCGGGTCATGGTGCTCACAATCGAACAGGGTCCTGCGGCGGAGTCAACCCTCTCCGAGGCGCGTTGCGCGAGTTTTCGGCCTCCCAACTCATTCCGGGATTGCGTGTCGGCCCGGTCTCCCGTAAAACAGTCACGTGCTCGAACTCAAAGACATCCGCTTCACGATTCACAAGGGAACGGAGGAGGTCGCCCTCCTCGACCAAATCGACCTGCGCGTTCCCACGGGACACTTCATGGCCATCGTCGGGCCATCGGGTTGCGGCAAGTCCACCCTGCTGAAACTAATTGCGGGAATCCATCAGGAAACCGAAGGAAGCCTTTTCTGGAACGGGCGAAATCTCTCGGAGGATGGAGACCTGGAGGCCTCCGAGATCGGGTATGTGCCGCAGTTTTCAATCGCCTTTGAGGCTCTCACGGTGGAAGAGAATATCGCCGCAGCAGTTCGTATCCGCGCCAGGACGGCGGGCCACGAAGCCTTTACGGCCCTCGTTGACAATGTCCTCTCCTCGACGGGACTCATCGGCCTGCGCGACCGCCCCGTCCGTGTCCTCTCGGGTGGACAAAAGAGACGCCTTTCCCTCGCCCTGGAATTGGTCACCGATCCCGTCCTGCTCCTCTGCGACGAAGTCACGAGCGGACTGGATCCGAAGAGCGAGCACGAAATCGTCGAGCTGATGTATCAACTCAGTCGCAACGAACACCGCCTCGTCGTGAACGTGACGCACAGTCTCGCGAACCTCGACCTGTACGATTCCGTCCTCGTCCTCGAGGCCGGGCGCATCGTCTATCACGGACCGCCGCGGGCACTGGCCCACTATTTCAGCGTGGAGAAGCCGGAAGATGTCTATCTCCGCCTCGCAAAACGCAAGACCGGGGAATGGGCGGCCAGTTGGACGAAGCACCGCGAGGCCTACTACTCATCGATCCCGACGCGGGCCATGACCGCGCCGACGGAGTCCGTTTCGGCAGCGACCCCAGGAGCCATCGCGCAGTTTTTCGCCCTCTTTTTCCGGAGGTGGAAAATTTTCTTCCGCGACCGCGGACAGATATTTTTGCAGTTCTCCATTCTCGCGATCTTTCCCTTTCTCGTCGTCATCTTCGACCTCGACGGCGTCGAACAGACAAAACGCCTTTCCGAGGCACTCCCGGCCAGTCTTGCCGAATACGAGGCGGAGCGCGAAGCGGTCACCTTCAATCTCAATCTCGGCGGATTGGTCTCCGGCCTCGTCATGTTCCAGGTGATCCTCCTCACCCTGATGGGATCGAACAACTCGTCGCGGGAGATCGCGGGCGAGCGGCAGATCTACGAGAAGGAAAAACTCGGGGGGCTGCGCCCTTCGGTCTACGTCGCCAGCAAGGTGGCCTATCTCTCGGTCTTTGTCCTGATGCAGTCATTCTGGATGACGATCTTCGTGCAGGCGATCTGCGAAATCCCCTCGCAGGCGATGTTGCCGCATTTCCTCCTCCTCCTCCTCGTCAACGGAGGCATGACCTCGATCTGCCTCGGCATCTCCTCGCTCGCACGGACGGCGGACCAGGCTTCGCTGCTGTCGATCTATCTCGTGGGGTTTCAACTGCCGCTCTCGGGCGCGGTCCTGGCCCTTCCGAATTGGGCCGGATGGCTGACGCGCCCTTTCATTTCGGCCTACTGGAGCTGGGCGGGAATCATGGACGGAATGGAGCGCGATTACCATCGCTACATCCGGGAGGTCACCGACACCTGGCTCGGAGCGATGTGGCTGAGCTTCGCCGTCCTCGGCCTGCACGTCATGATCGGACTCGCCATCTCCTATGTCGGAGTGAAGCGCCCCCGGTGGGAAAATTGAGCCCCGGAGTGATGAGGGTTCGATGGAGATTCGGATGATTGGTGTTTTATTCCCCCCATCACTCCTCCGCACCAACGACCGATAGGGCAGACTCCGAAACGCCACTTTCTCGGATGGGAAACCACTGTTCCCGAGTCCGTGGTCTCCTATCTGGCGAGTGATTGGAACGGGCGCGACTCGCTCGACCTCTCGGATCGTCTCGTGGTGGTGGCGACGCGGCAGGCAGGACGCCGTCTGCGCGAGGCGCTCGCCCGCCACGCCGCGACAAGCGAGGCGGCGGTGTTGCCGCCCCTCGTGATGACTCCGAACGATCTGTTTTCTCCCTCGCGTCTGCGGAAAGGTGGCGAATCGGCATGCTCCCCCCTGGGTGCGAGACTGTTTTGGGCTGCCTTGCTGCTGCGGCTGCCTCTCGCCTCGGTCCGCCGCGTCTTTCCCGTCGATCCGGTGGCTCAATCCCTCTCCTGGGCGCTGAGCAATGCGAAGGAACTCCTCGCGGTGCGCGATCTGCTGATCGAG
>CALDKL010000020.1 GCA_937898895.1 uncultured Verrucomicrobiae bacterium
CATCAAGCCGTTCAAACTGGAAGAAGTCAAGGAAGCGCTCACGGAAGTCGGCGTTCACGGCATGACGGTCAGCGAAGTGAAGGGATTCGGCCGCCAGAAGGGTCACACCGAAATCTATCGCGGATCGGAGTACACCGTCGACTTTCTCCCCAAGGTCAAACTCGAGATCGTCGTCGAAGATGGCGATGCCGCCAAAATCGTTGACGCCATCGTCAAGGCCGCTTCAACCAACAAGATCGGCGACGGCAAAGTCTTCGTTTCCGCCATCGAGGACGCCGTCCGCATCCGCACGGGAGAGCGGGGCGACGATGCCATTGCCGTCTCGAACGAGTGAGTCATCTTCTTTCGGCGGAGATCAGCCCGGAGCCGACTCGCTCGGCCCGGGCCGCTTGCCCTGCCTGCTGACCTCACCTTCGTTCGCGGCGAGCCGAACCAGAACTCCCCTCCCCCCGATTCGGCTTCCGGGGATTGCGCAGGCCCTGCCGGGTCGCAGCGCCCTGCGCCGACTTCGGGCATTTTCATCCCGACCGACATGAAAATCGGTTTGTGAATTTCCGGGTGCGGTCCTTAGTTGCCGCCCACACATGAGCCAACACATCCGACTCCACATTCCGGGACCCGTCGAGGTCTCGCCGACGACCTATGCGGCCATGGCCGCCCCCATGATCGGGCACCGCAGCAAAGATTTCGTCTCCCTCTACGACGCAATCCAGCCCCGTCTCCAGACCCTCATGGGCACGACCCGGCCGGTCTTCCTTTCCACCTCGTCTGCCTGGGGGGTGATGGAGGGGTCGGTGCGCAATCTTGCCTCGAAAAAGGTGCTGTGCTGCTGCTCGGGAGCCTTTTCCGACAAGTGGGTCGACGTCGCCCGCCGCTGCGGCAAGGAGGCCGAAGCACTCCAATTCGAATGGGGTGAACCGGTCGATCCTGCGGCGATCGACGCAAAGCTCTCCACCGGAGAATTCGATCTCGTCACCTTTATCCACAACGAGACCTCGACCGGCGTGATGAACCCCCTCGCCGAGGTCGCCGCAGTGGTGCGCAAGTATGATGATGTCCTCCTCGTCACCGACACGGTCTCGAGTTTTTCCGTCGTTCCCATCGAAGTGGACAAACTCGGCATCGACGTACTCCTCACGGGGAGTCAGAAAGCCCTCGCCCTGCCTCCTGGCCTGGCCCTCTTCAGCGCCTCCGAGCGCGCCATGGCCAAGGCCGCGACGATTCGTGATCGCGGCTATTATTTCGATTTCCTCGAGTTTCAGGCAAACCACGAGAACTCGATGACTCCGAGCACGCCCTGCATCGCGACCATTTATGGGCTGAATCACCAACTCGAAGTGATCTTCGCGGAGGGCGTCGAGAACCGCTTCGCACGACACGAGAAGCTCAACGACATGGTCCACGCCTGGGTGAAAAAGAACGGATTCGAATTCTTCGCCCCCGAGGGTTATCGATCAAAGTCGCTTACCTGCATCAGGAACAACAAGGATCTCGATGTCGCAAAGCTCGGCTCGGTCATGCGCAAGGAGCACTCCCTCGCCATCGACGGAGGATACGGCAAGATCAAGGGCAAGACTTTCCGACTCTCCAACATGGGGGACGAGACCGAAGGCACCATCCGGAACCTGCTCGATGCCCTCGACGACGCCCTGACAAAGCTCTGAACGAGTGCCACCGATGACGACGCGTTACCTCTTCCCCCCGGATCCGGGGCGCGTCGCGGTGAAAATCTGCGGCGTCACTCGCGGCGATGAGGCCGCCGCCATCATTGCGGAGGGGGCCGACGCGATCGGGATCAATTTCTGGCCTGGTTCCAGGCGTTTCCTCCCACTGGCGGAGGCCTCGTCCTGGCTGCGTGATCTCGCCGGCACGGTGCCTCGCGTCGCCGTGACGGTAAACGCCTCCGACGAAGAACTGCAACGGCTCCATGACAGCGGCGTGATCGATTGGATCCAGCTCCATGGCGACGAGTCTCCCGACCGAGTCAGGTCTCTGATCGAACAGGGTCTGCCCGTCTTCAAAGCGATGGGTTTGCGGGACGCTTCGATGCTCGAGACGGCGGCGGCGTTTGCTTCCCCTACCCTCCTCCTCGACGCGTATGCGCCTGGCAGCTATGGTGGCAGCGGCGAGGTCGGCGATTGGGGACTCGCGAGGGCGGCGGTGATCCGTTGGCCGGATCGCCAGATCGTCCTCGCGGGAGGACTCACGCCGGAGACGCTCGTCCGGGCGGTGCGTCAAGTACATCCCGCCGCAGTCGATGTCGCCAGCGGGGTCGAGTCCAGCCCGGGACGAAAAGATCTCGGGAAGGTGCGGGCCTTTATCGAGTCGGTTCGGACGGCACGGGACACCGTTTGAGCGTATTTTCCCTCCCCTCACTTTCCGGGGCTCGCCGGAATCAATCCCGCTTCCTTCCTGGCTTCGAAGTCCGCGCGGGTCTCCGTGAAGTAGGGATTCGGCGGGAGCAAATGACCGGGAATCGGAGCCCGCCGGAAGACGGCATCCGGTCCGTAGTTCGTGGCAAGATAGTGGATGATTGCCTTCTCTGTGGCGGGATCGAGAGGCCAGAGTCCCTCGGATTTCTGCATCCATCTGACCGAATCGGTCCAGGTCGACTCGGTGCCCTTCTGTCTCAGGTATTGCTGAGGGGAATGGCACACGGTACAATGCGCCCTGACGAGTTCCCATCCCTCCGCCACTTTCATTCCGGTGACAGGATCGAGAGGAACTTCGGTCTTCGGCTCCACCGCACCGACCGCAACGGCTGCAAGAACAAGGGCTCCGAGAAAATACGATCTCATGATAGTCGTGTCAGGATCACACCGCCTGCACGGCGATACGGTGACAGGCGTTGTTTAGATAGCCCTTGGGATTCCAGCCGGGTACAAGCATGGGCTGGCTCCTGCCCTCTGCGTCAACAGCACGGACCCATATTTCATAGTAACCCTTTTTCGGGAACCTGACCTCCGCGTTCCATCGCTGCCAAGCGAGACGGTTGGCGGGTTTCTTCAGATCCGCTTTTATCCAGGTGCTTCCGAAATTGATCGAGACAAAAGCCTCTTTTACTTCGAGATCTCCGGCCCAGGCGTGCCCGCGACAGGACAGTTTCTCTGCAAACGGATGAGTCGTCCCCGACGCCGGAAAGGTGACGATGGATTTTACAGGCATCGACTCGATGATCTGCATGTCTTCCTCCGGAACGTCCGTACCCGGAGCGACG
>CALDKL010000021.1 GCA_937898895.1 uncultured Verrucomicrobiae bacterium
TTCCGCGAAGATCTTTTTTATCGGATGAATGTCGCCACGATTCTCCTGCCTCCTCTGCGCGACCGGAGTGGCGACATCCCTCTGCTGGTGCATTTTTTTCTGAAGCGCCTCGCACGGGAGCTCGGCCTGCCTCCGGTGATGATGGCGCAGGGGGCTCTCTCCTGTCTCGAGTCGGCGCGATGGCCCGGGAACGTGCGGCAACTCCAGAATCTTGTGCGCAAGGCACTCCTCCGCAGTCGCGGTTATCCGATCGACCGTTTGCTCGTCGAAGAATTGCTGCGGGAAACGGAGGGGGGGGGAGTGAATGCCGCTTCAGACCCCTTGCGAGAGTGGTGTGAACGACCTCTCGACGACGGGATTGCGTCGGGAAAGGGGACGGCCCATTCTCTCGCGGTCGAAGGGTTGGAAAAAACGCTGCTCGAGGCGGCTCTGCGTCGCAGCGGAGGGAATATTTCACGATCCGCCGAGTGGCTCGGTCTCTCGCGGCTCACCGTGCGCGAAAAGATGAAGCGACTCGGGCTCTGAATCGACTTTATGCCGCTGTGGGGACGGCGAGCCGGGCGGTCATGATGCCATTTTCCCATCGCAACCCGAGACGCACCTTCATGTCGCCGGAGAGAACCGCCGCAGCGGTGAGTCCGATTCCGAAGTGCTCGGCCCCTTTGGTGGATTCGAAGGGGAGAAAGCAGCGTCGCAGACCGTCGGCGTCGAGAGCGGGCCCGGGATTGTGGAGGAGGATTTCGACTCCATCGGGCGATGGGGCGAATTCGATGGAAACGGTGCCGCGCGGGTTTGCCGGGGTGGCTTCGACGGCATTGCGCAGGAGATGGAGGTAGACCTCGCCGAGGCGGGTGGAATCGGCCAGCACGGGTGGGAGGTTCTCTGGAGCCGAAAGGGTGAAGGCTACACCCTTCTCCGCACACAAATCCTGCGCCTTGCCCGTCCAGTAGGGGATGACGTCGTTGAGGCGCATCGGAGCACATTCGCATCGGGCGCAACCGGTCGCGCCGAGGATCTCTCGATTGAGGACAGTCGCAGTTCTTGCCGAGGTCTGCATCTGTTCGGCACTCTCACGCACCTCGCTATTGATCGAATCGTCGTAGAGGATCAGACTGGAAAAGCCTTGGATCACCCCCATGAGATTGTTGTGCTTGTGGACAAATCCTTTGAGGAAAAACTCATAGAATTTCCTCATCGTGGACTGTCCCAGGCAGTAGTCGTCGGCGTATACAAAATCGGCCATGTCAGGCAGCACCTTTCCTCGGAAGAGACTACGCCGCCGGGATATTCAAGACAACTGAATTGTTTGAAGGAGCGTTCCTTGATTCGACCCAGTGGGGCTTGTCCCGAACGCGGGGTAACGAGACTTGAGGGCTTGAACCCGTCGGGGTTTTCCCGTATCAGAGAGGGGAAAGGAGGAGTTTACGAATGTTTGGATTTCGCTACATCAAATTCGATCCCACCCGCCACGTGATCGTCTACCGTGGAGGCAGAGTGACGAAGGAGGGACCGGGGCTCGCCTTCTGGTATTTCGTGCCATCGACGACGCTCGTGGCCGTGCCTGTGGGGAGTTCGGAGGCCTTCTATATCTTTGAGGAAATCACTCTCGATTACCAGCAGGTCACAATCCAGGGGCAGGTTACCTACCGCATCTCCGATCCGAAGCGGGCCGCCGCCCTGTTGAACCACACTCTAGATGGTCGCGGAGAAGCGTATGTGTCGCAGGATCCCGAAAAGCTGCAGCAGCGCGTCGTCACGGCAGTGAACGTGCTCGCGAAATCGCGAGTCCAGGGGCTGAGTTTGCGGGAGGCAATGACCTCCGGTGAGCGGCTCGCCGAGGAGATTCGGGAAGAACTGGCAAGACGTCCCGAAATCCAGTCGCTGGGACTCGAGATTCTTGGATTGTCCGTTCTCGCGATCAAGCCGAATCCCGAAACGGCACGAGCTCTCGAGGCGGGAACTCGCGAGCAACTTCTCCGCGAGGCCGACGATGCGATCTTCACCCGTCGCAACGCCTCAGTCGAGCACGAGCGATCCATCAAGGAAAATGAATTGCGTACGGAACAGGCGGTGCAGGAGAAACGCCACCAGTTGGAAAAGGCCGATACGAGTCACCGCATCGCCCAGGAGGAGAGCCGTCGGGCACTCGTCGAATTCGAGGCCGGTAACGCCCGCACCGCCGCCGAAGCGCGAGCCTACGGTCTCGAAGCCGTCGTCAAGGCACTCGACGGGGTCGATCCGAAGCTGGTCCAGGTCCTTGCCCAATCGGGGATGGGGCCCGATGCCCTCGTCGCCGCCGCCATGACCGAATTTGCCGCCAATGCAGAGAAGATTGGTGAAATCAATCTCTCGCCGGAACTCCTCCATGAACTCCTCGGCAACCGCACCCGATAGAAATCTACCGTGAAGAGGAGAACGGAGCGCAAGATCGTCCTCGTCACTCGCGAGACGCGCATTGACGGGTTGCGGAGGCGTTTCAACTCCGTTGACCAGATCGCCTTTTTCATCGAGAGGCGTGGCGGGAAGGTGGAGGATTACCTGGCCGAAGACCGAATCTACAAGGAATCTATCGCACGACTCGAGGCCGAGCTTTCGACCTGGGGGCACGTCCAGGTCCTCGACCGTCTCTATCTTCCGAATTTTGTCTTTGGCCCCGAGGACACCGTCGTGGCGGTGGGGCAGGATGGTCTCGTCGCCAATACGCTGAAATACCTTGTCGCCGGCCAACCGCTCGTCGGGGTCAATCCCGATCCGGACCGCTGGGACGGCGTGCTCCTTCCCTTTCGCACGGAGGAGGTCGGCGAGGTCATTGGTGGGGTGCTCTCCGGGCATCACCGGAGCCGATCCGTCACGATGGCCCTGGCGCGGCTCAACGACGGGCAGGAGATCCTCGCAGTGAACGATCTTTTTATCGGACAGCGCACCCATACCTCGGCTCGTTATTTCATCGAGTCAGGGGCCGTGTGCGAACAACATTCGTCGAGCGGAGTGATCGTCTCGACGGGCCTTGGTTCGACGGGTTGGCTCAAGAGCCTAGTCTTCGGCGCGGTCGCCATCGCGGGTGCAACGGGTCACGGCGTAGGGGGCACGCAATTCGCAGCCCTGCCGTGGGATGCCGAATCGCTCTACTTCACGGTCCGGGAACCGTTTCCGAGCCGCCAGACGCAATGTGGCCTGGCCTTCGGCGAGGTTTCCCGCGAATGCCCCTTGCGGCTCCGTTCCCTCATGTCCGAGAATGGGGTTCTCTTCAGCGACGGGATTGAATCGGATTATCTCGAGTTCAATTCGGGGGCCGAAGTCGAGGTGATGATCGCGCCGACGAAGGGTGTACTGGTGGTTCGTTAGGAAAACGGGGGCTCAATGGGTTCTCCTCCAGAGATAAACCCATTTTTCGGAAACGGACTTTCCGGCCCTGTCCTTCAGAACGCAGGTGAGATCGAGTTCATCCACCCCGTCGGCGGGCTCGAAGACAAAGAAGGCGCGAAGCACCTGGGGCATGTGGACGCCGGGGTTATGCCCGAGTCCGGCGGGAAGATCATCGACATTGGCCATGCTGAGGTCGGAGAGTCCCACATGGAGGAGCTTGACGTCGCCGCGATTCATTGTCACTTCGGGCTTCCAGTCGGCGATGTCATCCCACTTCGGATCACCCTGTTTGGGCACTGCCGCGAGCGGTTTTGCGAATTCGATCGTCATGAGGATTTGTTTCGGCAATTGCACCGGATTTCCCGAACGGGTTGAGCGCACCTGAAACAGGCCCGTCGCCGCGGGATCCCGCATCCAGTGCAGACGATAGTGAAAACGATGTGGCGTTCCGACCGCGAGGGTGGGTTGAGGCTCCCACGCGAGGATGACGTTGTCGTTCGTTTCGTCGTTCGTGGGCAACTCGATGAGGTGGAGTTTTCCGTTCGCAAAACCTGCGACCGGTTCTACCCGGACGCTGGGGCGATGATGGTAGGCCGCCTCGATATCGAGATAGGAAGAGTAAGAGCGGTCGCGCTGCAGAAGGGACCACGATCTCGGGTTCTCGAGGAGGAAAACGCAGTGACGGATCTGATCTTTGGTGGTCTCGAGAGGCCGGAACTGCCATTCACCGCCTGCGGTTTCCATGAGCAGGCCATCACTGTCGTGGATCTCGGGCCGGAAATCGTAGGGCTTTGGGTGGGTGCCCTCACCATACCAGAACATCGAAGAAAAGGGGGCGAGGCCGAGCTGTTGCACGGGACGCCGCAGGGTCAACTCGGCCTCGATGTCCATCGTGGTAATCTCGCCGGGGGTGACGGTGAAGCGGTAGGCTCCTGCCACGCTTTCTCCCTCGAGGAGGGCATCGGCGACGAGAGCGGTGCTGCCCGGTTCCGGTTTGTGGAGGTGGAAGCGGGTGAAGTTGGGAAACTCTTCCGGTACTCCGGGAAGTCCGCTGTTGATGGAGAGACCGCGCGCCGAGAGACCGTAATGACCTTTTGCCTGGACCGCACGGAAATAGCTCGCGCCGAGAAACACGAGAAACTCGTCCATGTAGTCGGGCGAGTTCAGTTGGGTCCGGGCCCGCCAACCTGCATACCCGGCCGGGACCGGGGTGCCTTCGGGAATGACCTGCTTTCCATAGTCGAAGAGGGAGCGGTCAAAGGCGAGAGGACTCGCTGCTCCCTTGCGGATCTCGACAAAGCTCACCGTCTGGCGGGCGGTCCACCCGGGATGGAAGAAGTCGATCGAAAAAGGGCCGTCGTTCCACCAGAGACCCGACTCCATCCGGAATCGGATATCGCGATGGCCGTCGTAGCTGAGGTTCTTCCAGAAATCGGCGAGATCGTCACGAGGAGGGACGTAGGGGGTCGCCGCGATCCGGCGAGCCTCTTCGCGGAGAGTATCGAAGGGGGTCTCCTGGGCCATCAGAGGGGCAAGCGTCAGCCCTAGGGAGAGGAGGATGAGGATTCGGAATCGGGGAGGGGTCATGCGAAATGCCGGAGACGATCATGGTCGTCACAAACCAGGTTTCTATCCCTCGCTGCGTTTCGCCGAAGCGCAAGGAGGACGCCGGAAAATCCCTGGACTCGGCATCAGGCGAGAGACGGCTGCAGCGTCCGGAGGAGCAGGATCTGTTCCCCCACGTCGGCACTCATCTGGCGCCATCGCTGCAGGGCGGCCTTGGAAACTTTGATCTGTTCTCCTACGGCTTTCTCCAGTTCGTGATAGCCGTCGCTGAGCTGTTGAGAGAGGTCGAGGAGAGTGGCGTGAGCCTCGTCGCGGGTGGGGCAGGGAATACGCCAGCTCTGGTTGCTCTCGATTTGGGCTTCGGCCCGGCTCTTCATTTCGCGGAGTTCGGCGAGGACGATTTTCTCCTCGGGGACGGCACGCAGTTCCGTGGCGAGGCCGAGTTTGGCCAGAATCCAGATCGCCCACTTTGTGGGGTCCCATTGCCAGGGTTTTACCCCGTTTCGGTAGTCGTGTTGGAAGGAGTGATGGTAGTTGTGATAGCCTTCGCCAAACGTAAAAATCGCCATGAGCCAACTGTCGCGAGCGCTCGTCGAGGAGTCGTAGGGACGTTTCCCGATGGTATGGCACAGCGAGTTGATGAAGAAGGTGCAGTGCTGCACGCAGACCAGGCGGGTGACGCCGCCAATG
>CALDKL010000022.1 GCA_937898895.1 uncultured Verrucomicrobiae bacterium
CCGGGTCGCCTCGCGCAGACCCTTCATCTCTTCGGCAAACCGACGCGAAGTCTTCTCGCGAAATTCCTCCTTCATCTCCTCAAGCTGATTGCTCGCGCGAGTCGCGGCATTGGCGGCGGTGGTGAGTGCGCCCGACTCGAGATTCTCCGATGCCTCCTGCACCTCCTTGCGGGTTTCTTCGAGCCGCCTTCGTTCTTCGGCCATGCTGGCGCGGTTCTGCTCGGAGTCCATGCGTTCGGCGAGGTCGTCCATTTCACGGAGCAATTCGCGCTGCTCTTCCTGGAGGCGTTTGAGCTGGCGTTCGAGTTCAGCTTTCTCCTCCGAGGTCGCCTTCTGAAGTTGGTTTTCGAGTTCCTTGATCTTTTCGGCGATGGCCTCCTGACGACGGGCGAGATCTTTGAGTCGATTGAGGACGGCGAGATTCTCCTGCTGCTCGGCGGAGAGAGCGGGATCCTGGGCGGCGGATTGTTCCTCGTATTTCAGATCCTTCTGCTCGAGTTCGAGGTTCATGTTGCGTTGCTGTTGTTGCCGCGATGAGGAGGCGCTCGGCGAGGGGCTGCGCGACATCGAAATCTCAGTTTCGCGAGCACGGGCTTTGAGGAGTTCGGCATACGCCTCTTTGGCGTGGTTCATCGCCACGACGAGGAGGGCTCCGTCGCTTTTTTCGGAAACAGAGGCAAAGGTGCCGGCTGCCTCGGTCATGTGCTGTCGGGCCCGCTCGAGAGCACTGCGGACTTCAGCGTCCTCGACTTTTTCCAGAGCCTCGGCGGCTTTGGCGATGACGAGATTCTGCGACTCGGTGAGGACGTCGATGTCTTCGGAGATCGACTCGAGGGGTTTTCCGGCCTGGTGATCCCGCGCAATTTTCCACGCGGCGTTGATGACATCTTTCTGGATGCGGATGAGTTCGTCGGATTCACCGCCCGGCGGCGTCCCCCCCTGGCTCCCTCCCGCCGCACCCTCGCGCACGATCTCTTCAAAGAGTCGCACCTCGGCAAAGAACTGATCGCTCATCGTCCGCCGCACTTTTCCGTCCTTGTCTTTGTCCTCGGCCCAGAAGAAGTAGGTGAGGAGATCGCGCTCCTTCGCTCCGAGGGTCTCGAAGTCAATCCGCGTGGTGAGGGAATGTTTCGCGCCTCCCGCGAGCGCGTGCTCATTCAGGACGAGATCTGTTTCCGTGCCTCGGAACTGGTAGCTCATGCCGGTGCGCAGCACCTCGACGTCATCCCAGACCTCGGCTTCGAGCGGGAGTTCCTGCACAGCCGAGACCTCGAAATCACGTCCTGGGAAGGTCAGCTTCAACTTGGGTGGCACGTTTTCCTTCACGTTCACCACGAGCCAGGGGGGGCGCTGGTTTGATCGTTCCTTCTCGTCGACGAGGTGAACTCGGTATTTTCTCGTCACCTTGGGAACGTGGCTGGCGACGAGCCGCGTTGGATTGGCGGAATCGGGTGTCAATGTCAGGATCTCGCCCTCCTCGCTGAAAAGCTCGGCTGCGGAGACGGGTTTGTTGACGCGGAGGTGCCATGTGACTTTCGCTCCCTCCATCACCGTGATTTTTCGGGTGTCGGCGATGGTTTCGGTTTTCCCGCCGAGATAGACGGGCGGAGTGACAACGGCATCGGCCTGGAGCAGTTCGGGGTATTCGAAAACGGCAATGGCGTATTCCTCGGAGGACGCGTCTTCGAAGGCGACGCGGTAACGCCCGTCGGTATCGACCTTCGGCAGCATCGCGGAAAAGACTGTATCATCGAGCCCGACCTGCATGGGCATCGTTGTCTCCCCGCCCGCGTGGCGGTGGATGAGGCTCGCGGCGGCGGGAGACCGCCCGCTGAAGGCAGCCTCTATGACGAGGCGGGATCCCTTTTCGATTTCGACATCGCCGGGGGTGACGGCAATCTCCAGGGCAGGTTTGACCGCAGGAGTTTCCGTACCGGATTTTCGTTCGACCAGGGGGGGCGTCGCGCTGCGGGGTCCTTCGATGAGGAGCCATCCGAGCGAGGCGGCAAAGGCGACGAAGGCGAGGAAGCGACCCCGGGCAGCGGCGGCGAGACGTTTTCCGGAAACGCGCCGAACCCACTGGTTGCGGATCGCGAGGGCCGAGATCTCGCCGAGAAGGCGACGTTGGAGGAAGCTCAGTTCTCCGTCCGGACCGGGCTTCTGGTCCATCGCGGCGAGCAGGGCGGTGCGCAGATCGGGATCGTTCTCTTCGATGCGTCGTGCCACCTCGCGCAGATCGGGAAGGCTGCGGTCGATCCGGGCGAGACCGATCACCGAAGCAAGGCAGAGGGCACCGAACCAAACCAACACGGTCGGCCAGGACCACCACGAGACATAGAGCGCGAGGGCGGCGAGGATGGAACAACCCAATGTGCCGATCACCAGAAGGACGATCACGAACTGCCTTCGCTTCAGCTGCTTCTCCGCCGCAATGACCGGGCCGAGGCAGGAATTGAGGAGTTTGGTGATCATGTCAGGAGAAAAGGAGGTGGGTTTCGGGTTCGTTCAGGCCCTGGCGGATTCCGTTCGGGACATCGCCAGGGCGTTTGCCCGTCGTCCGGCGAGCCAGGTCTCGAGGATCAGGGCGAGAAGGGCGGCGAAAATGAGCCATTTCCAAAGCTTCTGTTGGGCTTCCTTCTGTTCGGATTCGACCCGCAGCTTCTCGGCTGCGCTCAATTTTGGTGCTGGTTTGGCGAGGGTTTCGTCGAGGAGAGGGATGCCGAGAGCACCGAACTCGGCGCGGGGATCGAAGGGGTCGGTCTTCCCTTCGGACGAGTCGAGATTCACCGCGACGATCCGCCCCGATCCGCCTTCCTTCGCTTCCTCGTAAAACCCCGGGGCCGGGTAATTCGTTTCACCGACAGAAAGAGTCGGGGCGGAACGGATGCTGTAGCCGGCGTGATCAAAAATGGAAAACAGCAGCGGGACGAATTTCGAGGAGAGGGCGAGCTGACTTTCCTCGGGGCGCCATCCGGCGAGAAAGGCAATGATCGCACCCTTGCCAACGCGATGTTCGAGGAGCGCAGGGCTTTCCCCGTCAAAGGTCGCGAGAACGCGTGTGTCGGCACCGAGGGGGGGCTTTCCGAGGTCGAGGGTGCGATGCTTCCAGAATCGGATCTTCGTGAAGTCTCGAACTTCGGCACGGGCGAAGGGTTCCAGCACGGGATGCGCGAAGTCCAGGTCGGCGAGGAGGGAGAAGTCCTCGACAGACGCTTCGGAAAGCTTCCAGTCCTCCCGTCCGGAAAGAGCGGCGAAGGCCTCGCTCGTCGTCGTCGCGGAAGGCAGGGCAATGACAAGCCCTCCCGCTTCGGCAAACAGTCGCAGGACCGATCCGGTCGCCGTATCCCAGGGACCCGGTGCGACCACGATCTCGGTGGCGTTCGGATCAAGTCCCTCGGTGGATTCCGAACTGCTTACGAGGGGTTGCAGGACCGGAGTCGGCTGGAGGGCGCGACGCAGGTAGAAGAGCGGTGATCCGGCGCTCCCGGCATCGCTCTCCTTGCCCAGAAACCGCACCCGCAGCGGACGCGGTTGTACCGGGGCTACGTGAACTTCATTGTCGAAGGGCTGTTGGTCGCCGCTCACGACGAGGGTGCCGTGTTTCGCCCCTGGGGGCCGCGGCGGCGAGAGGACGATGCGACTGGTTCCCGGGGCGACGAGGAGATTGGTGTTTGTGTCAGGGTGTCCCTTCCAACCAAGGGAGAGATTCGCCGAGTCGGATTCGGCGGAGTTCATGATTCGCACGCGGTAGACTTCGGCTTCGTCGATGTTCGAGCGGGGAGGGGTCGCGGCGAGGGTGAGGGAGAGGTTGCCCGCATGCTTCGGAGCGAGGGGCAGGCAGCGCAGCTTCACTTCCTCGGGCCAGGGATTCGTCCGCAGTTGATCCCGTCGCGCTCCGGTTTGGAAATCGGAGATGAGGACAATCTCTCGCTCGTCGGCACGACGGGTTGCGTCGGCGGAAAGGAGGAGATTTGCAGCCTGGATCAGGGCTGTTCCCGGATTGGTGCCGAGCCAGGAGGGCAGGTGTTTCTCCTCGGCGAGGAGCTTCTCGACAGCGGTCGCCCGTGCGGCGGGAGCAAGTCCGGCGAGGGCGGACAGATCGGCGGCGAGGTCGAAGTGCTCGTCGAAGAGGGCAAGGGCCACCTCGCTTCCGCCCTCGTATTGCGCAGCGGCTTCGCGGGCAGCCTTGGTGGCCGCTTCGCGCAATCCCTCACGTCGCATCGAGGCACTGCGATCCACGAGGATGACCGCTCGCGTCAGGGAGTCCTCTTCCGCAGGCAGTCGGATCGACTCGAGAAAGGGACGTCCGAACGCGAAGGCAAGGAGAATCAGGGCGAGACAACGCAGGGCGAGAAGGAGGAGCTGTTCGAGCCGGGTCCGCCGAATGAGACGTTCGGGAGTTTTCTCCAGGAACATGAGCGAGCCAAACTCGACATGTTCCTTCGGCGGACGTTTTCTCAGGTGCAGCAGGATCGGTGCCGCGATGGCGACTGCTCCGAGAAGGTAAAGGGGAAAGAGGAAGCTCACGGCACCGGGAATCGTGCCATGCTTTGGCGGGCGAGGCGAGAACCTTTTCGCGGCGCGGCGCTCCCCCGACAGCCTCAATCCTTCATCACTCCCTTGGCACCGTTCTCGGGAAGCACTTCATGCGGAAATGCCGCACCCAGAGTTGCCTGGAATCGCGTCGGCACTCGAGAACACGTCCAATCCACCCTTTCCAAGGA
>CALDKL010000023.1 GCA_937898895.1 uncultured Verrucomicrobiae bacterium
CCTCAACCGCACCCTCTAGGCCTTCGCCGATTCGCTCAAGGCCGTGGGGATGTGGGATTCGGTGGTGACCTTCAGTGCCTCGGATTTCACCCGCACCTTTACCGCGAACAAGACCGACAGCAGCGCCGGGAGCGACCACGCCTGGGGAGGGCACCAGTTCGTGATGGGCGGGCCGGTACGCGGCGGCCGGATCTACGGGAAGTTTCCGGTCCTCCTCACCGGTACCACGACCAACAGCATGGATGCGACCGGATCCAGCGGACGCTGGATTCCCAGCACCTCGGTGGACCAATATTCCGCCGTGCTCGCGAATTGGCTTGGGGTTTCCACCGACGCCCTCGCGGACATTTTTCCAAATCTGACACGCTTCAGCACCGCTCCCTTCGGCGATCTGCTCCTGCCGGATTTGGCACCCAACCTCGGTTTCCTCGAACTCGGATGAGCAAGCCACGACGGCAGCTTTTCGGATTCCTCACGCTCTGCGCCCTTGTCTTTCTCGCAACCCTGACCAGGACCTGGTTTGATCCGCCCGACGGAGAGAGCGAACCCTCTTCAATCCGCGGGGCAATAGGGTTGAATCCGGCCCCGGACGAGTCGCGGATCACGGTGCTGCCGATGGCGGCGGAGCTTTCCGCCTCCCTGCGACAGGAAAACGGAACGCCCGAGGACGAACTCGCGGCGGTGGGCCAGTTGCTCTATTTCTATCGTCAGGCCTTCGGCGAGAATCCCGTCGGCGACAACACAGAGATCGTCGCAGCGCTCTCGGGGGGCAATGTTAGGAAAGCCGCCTGGTTGCCGCAGGATTGTCCTGCCGTCGCCGGGGGGAAGCTCGTGGATCGTTGGGGCTCGCCCTATTTCTTTCATGCCCTGAGCGCTCGCGAGATGGAGATCCGCAGCGCCGGACCAGACCGCGAGCTATTCACCAGCGACGACCTGACGCAACCATGATCCGGGAGGATTCCCTGGTGAGCCAATCCTGTGTTTCGGTGAAACGGTCCGCTTGCACCATCGTGTCGCCTCCTTCACTCCGCTACCTGATCCCAGAGCAGTTTTGCGGTAAGGGCGAGCACCACGCTCACAAAAACCACCCGAATGAATGGAGCCCCGTGCTTCACCGCCATGCCGGCCCCGAGACGTCCGCCGAGGAGTTGGCCACCGATCATGACGAGGGCGATGTCGAAACGAATCAGACCCGCTGCGAGAAAGACGACCAGCGAGGCGAGATTGCTCGTGAGGTTCACCACCTTCGTATAGGCGATGGAGTGGGTCAGGGCCATGCCGCGAAGCGCGACGCAGGCGAGCGTCCAGAAAGCCCCCGTCCCGGGTCCGAAAAAGCCGTCGTAAAACCCTAACAATCCTCCCGCAAGGAGACCGAAGGACGCGGCCCCGAGACGCTCCCGTGCCGCCGCGACCCCGAGCCGGGGACTCGCCAGGAGATAGACCGCGAGAGCGAGGAGGAGCCAGGGAACCATCTTCGCGAGGTGCTCGTTGCTGACGCGGGTGACCACCCAGGTACCCAGCACCGCCGCAAGGAAGGTTGCGAGGATCGCGAGACGCAGCTCGCGCCAGTTCATCAGGCCGGCGTGTGAATAGCGCCGCACCGCCATGGCCGTGCCAAAGACGCTCTGCATCTTGTTCGTGCCGAGGGCCGTCTGCGGATCGAGACCGGCCCAGAGCAACGCAGGCACCGTGATGAGCCCACCGCCGCCGGCAATGGCGTCGATGAATCCCGCCGCGAGGCCGACGAAAAAGAGAAGGACGAGGATTTCCCAGGACATGGAGCGGCGACCGAGTCGCCACGGCAGAGAGTGAAGCCTTTGTCGGACCGGGGTCAAGCCTGCCTTCCCCGGACGCGGAGGAGGACGCGATCCGTCCGATTCGGTTCGGAGAGAGACCGGGCTGTCATCGCGAGTTGACGGGAGAAACCGCGCCCTTCGCCCGCATCGGTCCGGACGAGGCGGCATTCGTCCTGGAGACCCGCGCCCGCACCCAGAGCGACCTGCTCCCGTCCTGCGATCAGACCGGCCGTCACATTGCGACGTCGGCCTCCCTGGCGTCGGAAAAAGGCGAGGCTGAGAAACCGGCCACCGGAGCTGACTTCGAGCCGGATGCGGTCGGGCAGTCGCCCGTCGTTTTCCGTTCGAAACCAGGCTCGCCCGGATCGCCGATCCAGGAGGATCCCTGCGATTTGTCCGACGCCTTTCGTATGGTACACGCCGTTCCCGCGCAGCTCGCGCAGTTCGGTGCCCACCTGTTCGTCGGGCAAATGATCGGGGGCCAGTCCCTTCCCGCGAAGGGCGAAGCGGAAGGAGGCCCCCTCGCTGCGAGCGCCGTTGATGACGAGATTCGCAGTGAAAACGCCAGCCATGCCCGGTGCGAAGGCCACCCGCACGATCCGCGATTCCCCCGCCGGCACGACGGCAAACGTTCGCAGCAGGAAAAATGCCGTGGCACCGCCGCCCTCGAAGGCAAAACGTACCGGTCGAAAGGCTTCGGTTCCGACGTTTTCCACCACGAAATCCCGCACCACGGGGGCCCCTTCCTTCCAGATCTGCTCCCCGAAATCAGTGCCCTCGTCGGCAGAGGGCGAATCGTCCCCATGCAGGATGGGAAGGAGATTTCCCGTCACTGCGAGGATCGCATCGGAGGGTGCCGCGCGATACTCGCAGGCCCCGTGATCGACGCGACCTTCCTCGACCCGAGCGAGCCCCGCGAGATCGGTCTCGCCCGAAGCAGGGACAAAGGCGGGGTCCGCGCCATTGCGGCC
This sequence comes from uncultured Verrucomicrobiae bacterium, assembly GCA_937898895.1. Lineage (GTDB taxonomy): Bacteria > Verrucomicrobiota > Verrucomicrobiia > Verrucomicrobiales > DEV007 > Arctic95D-9. Next base: position 2,768 of record CALDKL010000023.1, read on the forward strand.
CGGCGAAGCTGCGGCGAGGCGAAAATCAAATGCTTCCGCATCGCGGACAAGCGGGTCAGCGAGGAGGCTGTTTGCATCGTTTCCCGAGGCTGCCCGGTACGCCGCGAGGTTCGTGCGGATGACCGTCTTCCACTGCCATTCCTCGGCTCCCCCGGGGGCGAAGAAGAGTTGGTGATCGACCACGCTTCCGACGTTTGCGGTCCAGGGATTGCCAATGAGCAGGCCCTGTCCGTTTGCTTTGAGGAGATTGTTCCGGAAGACGCAGTTTCTCACATCGTACTGGAGATAGATCTCGCCGTTCCCGTCCTTGCTCGTGTCGTTTTCAAAGAGGGTGTTGTTGAGGATCTGACAGTCTTTGGTCGCGCCGCGCTGCGCGTCGTATCCTCCGAGGAAGATCCCGCCGATGTCGTTTTGATAGGCCAGATTGTTCCGCAGGAGGATCCTCTCCGTCGCCTTCCCGGCATGCTCGCTGGCGAGTTCGATGCCGATATTGCAATGGTGCACGACATTGCCCTCCACGACGATGTCGGCTCCGCCGTCGATGTAGATCCCGCCCGCGCCGCGATCACCTCCGCCCCGGGTGAAGCTGCCGTTGTAGGCGGGATTGAAAGCCGAATCGATGTTGAAGACGAGATTTCCCCGACAGACCCCGTCTCGGGCTCGATCTGCGGCAGGCGACGGAGCGGTGCCCTCGAATCCGATGAAGTCGATGCCGATATTGTTGCAGTCGCGGACGACGTTGTCGCGCACGGTGAAATCGGTCACGTTTCCGTTGAGGACGAGGGCTTCGCTTGATCCGAGTTTCAGGGCGAAAAGTTCGTTTTCCGCGACGAGCAGGTCGTGGATCGGGTCCGCCTCCGTGCCGTAAATCGCAATGCCGTGCGCATCGCCCCCATCGCTGCCACCGAACCAGGTCCCGATCCCGTGAATGACGTTTTTCACGATCTCCAGATGATGGGCGTCGCCCTCGATGAGAATGCCGACGGGCACGAGGTCTCGCCCCGTGGTGGTGAGATTCCGGAAGGTGATCCCTTCGAAGCGCAGATAGCTGCGCCCCCGGATCGCGAGCAGGGCGGTCGCGCCGTCCGGGTCGAAGGCGAGTCCGCTCCCGTCGAGGATTGGCTCCTCGCCGGGAACGGCCTGGAAGACTACGGGGCCATCGACCGCATTTCCCGACACTTGGACCTCGACCCGCTCCCGGTAGACCCCGGATCGGAGAAAGACGCGCGATCCTGGGGACACGGTGGCGGCTGCCTTCTGCACGGTCCTCCAGGGAGAGGCCGAGGTACCGGGATTCGCATCGTCGCCCGAGGGGCTGACGTAAAAGTCTGCACCCGAGGCGCGCCCGAGACCGACCAGAATGGCGAGGAGGAGGAAAATCCGAATTGGCGGGATCACCCGAAACGATATTGCAGAATTCCGTCCGCTGAAAGGGGCACTCGTTCGCCGATCAGTGATTCGGCTGTTTTTCTTCGCGCTTGCGCTTCCTCCGGGATGGTCGCATCTTACCGACCCTGCGGGACCTCCCGGGTTCGAGCGCCGAGCGCTCGATTCCGTCGCGACGCACCCATAGTAAAATGGATATTACGTCGGCCTCCGAAGCCGAAGGTTCAGGTTCAATTCCTGATGGGTGTACTTCCTGGCGATTGCGGGAGGAGAATGGCTCTTTCGGCGAAGCTTCGCCCACTCACCGGATCCCGTACAGATAGGCATCGGTCCGCAGGTAGATGCGGCCTCCGGCAAAAGCGAGAGACGCGTTGGTATGCTGGTTGGCATCGACTTCGTTCTTTCCGAGCAGCTTCAGCGCGGCCGGATCGGGCTCGATGAGGTAGGTTGTGCCTCGGGTATCGTTCACGTAGAGCGTTTTTCCGATCAGATTCATCGAACTCCAACTGTTCGCCCCGATCCGCTCGCGCCAGAGGATTTTCCCGGTCGCGACCTCGCTGCACTGCATCACA
>CALDKL010000024.1 GCA_937898895.1 uncultured Verrucomicrobiae bacterium
TATCGTTTTCTCCAAGACCCCTCATGTCGAGCCCCGACGACGTGAAAGCGGGAGTCGGAATCGAGGAGAAATCCACGTCCATCGATCCGGAATCCCTCGGCCTCGAGGCGAGACTGCTGTTCGGCGCGGAGTTCTTCCGCCATGCCACGACTGACCCGACCTTCCGCCGCGACGACTCGGTGCCAGGGCAATCGAGCCGACTCGCCTTCATCGAAGTGGGAAAGGACAGAGGCGACGTGGCGCGGATGGACACCGAGATGGGCGGCGATGGATCCGTAGGTGGTGAACCGCCCCTCGGGAATGCCCTCCACGATCCGAATGACTTCGGCGCGGAGACGCTGAACGCTCGGAGAAGGTCGCGAGGCCATGGGGCCGACGATCTCCGATCCCTCAGCGGGAAATTTCGACCTTCTTCGTCGCGGTCGGCGGGTCTCCTCCGCTCTCCGCCCCCTTCTTTTTCGACGCCGGTTTGGCGAAGATGCCGGAGAAGAGAGGTTTCGATTCACCGACCGTGCCGGAGGCGGGCACGTCTTCTCCAGGTCGCTTCTTTGTCGATTTCGTTGTCGATTTTGTCGTTGCTTTCGATTGGGCGATCACGGGTGCCGGAGTTTCCGTTGCGGAAGCGGAGGGATTTCCGGAGGTCTTCGGAACCTTTGTGTTGATCGCGGAAATAAGGCGGGCGGCGATCAGCTCATGCACTTCCGCCACAAACGGCATGGCAAAGTGGCTGTATTCCAGCCCGAGACCCGCATCGGTGTAGGCTTCGAAATTCGTCAGCTTTGTCTGGGGAGAATCGGCTTTCACAGGAGCGCCAAGGATCGCGGGAAAGTGATAGAGATTGAAACATTCCTGCACGTTCGACGGAACCGTCTGCAGCGGATTGATCGTCTCGATGAGGAAGAGGAGACGCACGGGGAGATCCTCCTTTTTCAGGGCATTGGATACGTCGATGACCCCGCAACCGCCGAGGCTGTATCCGATGAGGATAATACCGTGGGGCAGTTCGCCGTCCCGGTAGGCTTTGGCGATCTGCTTCGCGGCCGAGGAGCGTTCGTGATACCGGAAGTCAATGACCTCGAGGCCCTGATCCTCGAACTTCTGGTTGATGACAGTGCCAAGGTTAGGAAAATAACCGCCTCCTCCCCGGATGACATAGATCGTCGCGGGGTCTTTCGTCGATTTTTTTGACGCGGCCGCTGCCGGAAAAGCCAGCGCAACAACAGCAAAGAGCGGTAGGAAGAGGCAGGTTCGAACGGGCGTCATGGGGCGGGATGGGGTCGAGCGAATGGACGAGAATAGCGGCAGAATCCCAAATCGTCAATGCTTCCGAACCATCCTGTTCACGCCCCCACCGTTTGCTTCCGGGCCGAAGACAGACCCTCCGCGCCGAACGCCCCGCGCCACGAAGATGCGGCGGCAAGGAGACTGCGCCGAAGCCTGCCCGCTCTCGAGCGAGGCAAACGAAAAGCGGGAATGGCCAACCGCAGGAGCCACCGAAATCACGGGATCAGAGGAAAGAGGTGTCGAGGCTTCGTTCGCTCAATGCGCGAACTCCGATTCCGCAACTTTCCCCTGATTGGCCCGTGCTTCCGCGTGTTCCGAGGTGCCCCACCTTCGGATTCAGGATCAGTAGCGATACAGTTCGGGCTTGTAGGGCCCCTCCACCGGGACGCCAATGTACTTCGCCTGATCGTCCGTGAGTCTGGTCAGCTTCGCCCCGATCTTGTCGAGGTGAAGGCGGGCAACTTCCTCGTCGAGCTTCTTGGGCAGGATGTAGACGCCGGGAGCGTAGACATCCTTGTTTTTCCAAAGGTCGATCTGGGCCAGTGTCTGGTTGGTGAAGCTGTTGCTCATGACAAAACTCGGGTGGCCGGTGGCACAACCGAGATTGACGAGGCGGCCTTCGGCAAGCATGAACAAATGTTTGCCGCCGGGCAGGTCGTAGCGGTCGACCTGGGGTTTGATCGTCACCTTTTTCACCCCGGAGGCGGCGTTGAGCTTGGCGACCTGGATCTCGTTGTCGAAGTGGCCGATGTTGCAGACGACCGCCTGGTCCTTCATCGCGAGGAGGTGCTCGAGGCGAATGATGTCCTTGTTCCCCGTGGTCGTGACGTAGATGTCAGCCCAGCCGAGGGTGTCTTCGACCGTGAGAACGCGATATCCTTCCATCGCGGCCTGGAGGGCGCAGATGGGATCGATCTCGGTCACGACGACCTGGGCTCCGAAACCGCGCAGGGTCTGCGCACAGCCTTTTCCGACATCGCCGTATCCACAGACGACGGCGACCTTGCCGGCGATCATGACGTCGGTGGCTCGCTTGATGCCGTCGACGAGCGACTCGCGGCAGCCGTAGAGGTTGTCGAACTTCGATTTGGTGACGGAGTCGTTCACGTTGATCGCGGGGACGCGGAGCTTCCCGGCTTCGAACATCTGGTAGAGGCGATGCACGCCGGTGGTGGTCTCCTCGGAGACTCCCTTCCAGTCCTTGAGATAGTTGGTGAACTTGATCGGATCCTGCCCATTGATGCGGCGGAGGAGGTTCTTGATGACCTCTTCCTCTTCGCTTTCGGAGGGGCTGTCGATAAAGGAACGATCTCCTTCCTCCAGTTCGGCCCCCTTGTGGATGAGCAGGGTCGCGTCGCCACCGTCGTCGACGATGAGCTGCGGTCCCTTGCCGTCGGGCCAGGTCAGGGCTGCCTCGGTGCAGTCCCAGTATTCCTCGAGGGTCTCACCCTTCCAGGCAAAGACCGGGATGCCTCGGGCGGCGATGGCAGCGGCGGCATGATCCTGCGTCGAGAAAATGTTGCAGGAACACCAGCGAACGTCGGCACCGAGATCCGCGAGAGTCTCGATGAGCACCGCCGTCTGGATCGTCATGTGCAGCGAGCCCATGATGCGGACGCCCTTGAGGGGCTTGGTGGCCGCGTATTTGGCCCGCGTGGCCATGAGACCGGGCATCTCGTGCTGGGCCACTTCGATTTCCTTGCGGCCGAAGTCGGCGAGGCTGATGTCGGCGACCTTGTAGTCGTTT
>CALDKL010000025.1 GCA_937898895.1 uncultured Verrucomicrobiae bacterium
CACCTACGGGGCCGGCGGATCGACCCGCGAACTGACTCACGATCTCGTCGTGCGCATCAAGGACACGACCTCGCTCGACCCGATCCCCCACCTGACCTGCGTCTGCCACGCGGAGGCGGACATCCGCTCCATCCTCGAGCGCTACGCCGCGGCCGGAGTCGGCAATATCCTCGCCCTCGGCGGAGACCCCCCCCGCGATCTGCGCAACTACGTCAAAGCCAATGACGCCTTCCAGCATGCAGCGGATCTCGTTCGCTACATCCGAAAGTTCACCGACACCGGACTGCACCCCGATCGCCGCGGATTTGGCATCGGCGTGGCCGGCTTTCCCGAAGGCCATCCCGCAACGCCCAATCGGCTCAAGGAGATGGACTATCTCAAGGCCAAAGTCGACGAAGGCGCGGACTACATCGTGACCCAGCTCTTCTTTCACAACGACGATTTCCACGACTTTCGGGATCGCTGCGAACTGGCCGGGATCCGTGTCCCCATCATTGCGGGAATCATGCCGGTGACCTCGACCAAAGGAATGGAACGCATGGCCGACCTCGCCGCCGGAGCCCGCTTCCCCGCAAAACTCATCCGGACACTGCGGCGCGCGGGGGACGATCCCGCATCCGTCGAGAGGGTTGGCATCCACTATGCCACCGAACAGTGTTCCAACCTCCTCGAGAACGAAGTCGCGGGGATCCATTTTTACACTCTGAACAAGTCGCACGCGACGCGGGAGATCTACGCAAATCTCGGCATCCGCTCGGCGCGTCCCATGACCGCCTGACTTCCGCCGCCGCCATGAGCAAGCTCCCCTGGCGCGCCGCCCTTTACCTTGCCGTCGTCAGCTATCTCATCCTCGACCTGAAAGTCTGTCACGGCCCGCTCCGCGACGCGATGCGCACCCGGCGCGACGCCGCCGTATCCGAGGCTCGGGAAAGGGGCTATGTCGCCCTCGTCAATCTCGTCCCGGTGACGCGGGACCAGATCGACCTGGCTGTGACGAGGCACCTGCGGCAACGGGGCAAGACACCTGCGGAAGTGCCCGAAAAAAATCTCGTCATGATCCGGCGGGCCGTGTTGCAGACCCTCATCGACGATCTGCTCGTCAGCCAGCACGCCGACGGAGAGAAATTCACCGCCTCCGCTGCGGAATCCGCCGCCTTTGTGGCTGCATGGAAGTCGTCCTTTTCCTCTCCCGAACAAATCGCCCAACGAGCTGCCGCCGCCGGTCTCGATCCCGCCACCCTCGATGCCGAACTCGTCCGCCTCTGGTCGAGAAAGCGATGGCTCGAAAAGCGCATCGCCCCCGGCGTAACCGTTAGCGAGGAGGAAGCGCGAACCTGGTTCCAGCAGAACCGCAGCGATCCAGCCGGACCCGATGGCCTGCGACAGGGATTTTACGAACCGGAAAAGGCCCGCATCCGTTTCGTTCGGCTGGGCGGTGGCGACGAAGCCCAGGCCCGCGCCCTCCATGCAAAACTGAAATCCGGCGAAGAGACCTTCGAGAAACTCGCGCGTGCGCCTTCCGTCGGCAGCACCGCGGAGGAAGACGGGACTCAACCCACTTGGGTCGAGCGCACAACCCTGTCTGATCCGCTGGCCGACGCCGTGTTTTCCGGGAAAGACGGATGGCTCGAACCGATCCGCACCGAGGCCGGCTGGTATCTCATCGAGCGGCTCGAGCACCAGGACCACCGTCCCCTTTCCTTCGAGGAACTTCGTCCTGAAATCGTCTCCCACCTCGAGGCAGAGCGCACCGAGCAGGTCGTGCGTGTGCAGTTGCACAAATTGCGCAAGGTCGCGAATCTCCAGATCTTTCCGGAAAACCTCTGACTCGAAGCACGGAATCGTGCCGACCACAGAGGGCACCGGAGACACGGAATCAGAGGAAAGAGAGAGAGATTGAATGGGGTCACTCACTGAGAGAATCTCGATTCCGCCGCATTCCCTTGACCTGTCCGAGCATTCCGCGTGTACCGTGCTTCTCCATCTTCGGATTCAGACGGTCTCGCGTCTCCGAACCGACGTGAACCATGCTGCCTAACAAAACCATGCCGCCTAACAAACCCACCCAAGGCGGCGGCGGAGGCGCAGAAAAAGGCCCGCCGGGCGATCCGAAACACCCGGAGAGAGCAGGACGCACGCGCCATCGTAGAGTTCGCGGAGCCGTTCCGCGCGCACCTCGGCTTCCCGCGAGTCGGGGAACTGGACCAGGAACGATTCCCCTCCCGCGTCGTCCGGACAACGCTTTTTCACGATGACAAAATGGCTCCCCCGCGCCAGTTCCAGAATCACCGGAAACTGACCCACCGGGAGATCCTCCAGGGCGATGCGGCGGCGGCGGGCGCACAGATGGTTGGCCCGCGCCCCGACGCGCCATTGCCGAGCCAAAGGAGCCTCGCCTCTCACTTCCGTCGGCAGCACCTCGCTGTCCCCCGGCGGGAGTCCGTGATGCAGGCGCACCAGACTCAGCACTTTCGACGTGGCGGGCAGGTCAGGACGGTGGAAGGCATTCATGGGAAAGGTGAACTAAAAGTATAATAACCATAAAAATTATAAATAAAAGCAGATTTTCCGATTTTATTTGAAAATTTTTTCCCTTCCCTTGGCAAAGGAACGCGGCGGATGGGTGATCCCGTGTTTCCAAGTGCTCCCCTTCGGGTATAGATTCGCGCCTGATTTTATCCGTCATGTCGAACCCTCCCTCCACCCTGCGTGATCCCCTTTCTGAAACCGGATCGCAGGGAAAAATTCCTCGCCCCGATTCCGGACTCAGTCGGGGCCGGAGCCGACTGTGGAGCCGCCTGCAACGGACCTTTTTCAAGAGCGAGTTGCCGCGCACCGAGGAATCGATGCTGCCGATGCTCATCGAGGTCTTTGCGGGCTTCACGAAACTGGATGGCCGCGCCGCCGAAGCGGAGATCGACTCCATCCTAGGCTTCCTCCGCTACGACTTTCCCGAGACCGTCTACACCGAGCTGAAGCAACTTTTTGTCCGCTCCCTGCGCCGTCGTCAGGATCTCGAAGCGATCGCCTCGAATCTGGCGGGCACCCTGCCTCTCGAGGACAAGGTGCTGCTCGGCATGCAGCTCTACGTCCTCATCAGCCGGGCCGGCCTGCCGAAAGAAAACCTCATCTCCTTTTACCAATTCATGACGACCCTCGGGGTCGCCTCCGAGGCCATCAACATCGTCTACCAGCTCAACACGAGCGAACTCTCCCAGCTCAGCAAGAACAATTCCATCGGCGGCGATCCTCGGGGATCCGACGAGAGCCACCGGCTCGAATCGCTCATCCTTTCCACGAAAGAGCCCGCCGACGTCAGCATCGCCACAGCGGACGACGAGCATTCCGTCGTCGCCTTCCGCTTCCAAAGTCTCGTCCTCGTGAAAAACCTCGGCCCCGCCCCCATTCTCGCGCGAGGCCGCCAGGTCAATGCGGGCGAATTTTGCCGCCTCTATGAAGGCCAGCGCCTCATCATTGGCGAAGAGGTGCTCGCCTTCGAGGATCTCGTCTTCTATTTCAACACCAAGAAGAACCTGTCCTCGGTGCAGCTCTATCTCGCCCTCGATGGAAACGGCAATCATTTCATCGAAAAAGTGCGCACGAAGCAGAGCTACCTGCGCGTCTCCTTCGGCCTGAAGATCCAGGTCGAGGTGCTCAATCCCTCCGACGCCGTCATCGGGACGCGACCGCTGAAGAAGGGTGACAAGTTCGCGGTGACCTCGCGGGAGAAGATCGACTTCCCCGATCACAGCGAGATTTCATTCGACGATCTCCGCCGCAAGGCCCGCGAACTCGGCGGTCGCTACAGCCTCCCGCCAAACCGCACCGTCTATCTCGTCTCGAACGACCCTGACAAACTCTCCCCAGGCGACATCCTCCTTTCCCCGGGAACAGCCGGTCGCATCCTCCTGCGCATCCGTTGTGACAACAGCACCAAAACCGGCCTGCTCGAGATCATCGAGAGCGAGCGGCCCGTCGCCGTCGAAGGCGAGCTGGTGAAAGGTTCCGCTCCACTCAAGGACGGCAGCGTCATCGCTCTCGGCAGCGACCAGTTTCTCCGGTGCCACTTCACCGAAGGCATCATCGAAGAAGAGCGCAACGTCATCAGCACCCTGCGCGTCCGCGAGATCGCCCACAGCTACGACCGCAAGGCCCCCGCCCTCGACGGCATCTCCTTCACGATCCAGCGAGGGGAAATGGTCTGCGTCATGGGACCGAGCGGCTGCGGCAAGAGCACCCTCCTCAAAGCCCTCGGCGGCCAGCTCAAGCCAAAGAGCGGACGCATCGACCTCAACGGCGTCGATCTCTATTCCGCCCACGAAAACCTCAAGAGCTACATCGCCATCATTCCGCAGGACGAGACCTTCGACCCGCTCCTCACCGTCGAGGAGAATCTCGACACCGCCGCCGCAATGCGGGCTCCGCATTTCCCCGTAGCCGAGCGTCGCCGCCGCGTCGATTCGAAGCTGATCGAACTCGGCCTCAACGAGATCCGCCACCGCCTCGCCGGCGACCAGGAGACCAAAAGCCTCTCCGGCGGACAACGCCGTCGTCTCAACGCCGGCATGGACATGATCGGCATCGCCGACATCTACCTCTTCGACGAACCGACCTCGGGCCTGTCCTCGAAGGACTCCGAACACGTCCTCGAGATGATCCGCGGCCTCACCCACAACAAGATCACTCTCGTCTCCATCCACCAGCCGAGCAGCCGTCTTTTCCACATGTTCGACAAGGCGCTCCTCCTCGACAACGGAGGACGCATGGCCTTCTTCGGCACCCCCGCGCAGATGCTCGAGTACTTCCACGATGCGCGGAAACAGGAAGGCATCTTCACCGCCGCGGCCCCCGCCGGATGCGAGGGGGCCGACGGCATCCTCGGGCTCACCCCCGACTTCGTCTTTGATGTCCTCGAAACACCACTGCGAGACCTCGGCGGCGACGTCATCTACGAACGCGATGCCCGCGGCAATCTGATTCCGGCGCGGCGCTTCAATGCCTCCTTCTGGTCGGATCGATTCCAGACCCACCGCCTTCTCGAAGAGGTGAACCTGCGCGAACTCGATGGCGAGACCGCACAGACCGCCACCATCCACAAGACTCCGCAGGCCCCTCCCCGCTGCCTGCGGCACGACTGGGTGCGTTTCTCCAACCAGTTCAAACGCGCCTTCCTCAGCAAACTGCGCAACCGCGCCAACCTCGCCACCACCCTGCTCGAGGCTCCCGCCCTCGCCATCCTCATCGCCATGGTGATGCGCTACTCCGAGGACGGCGACTACAATTTCGCCAACGCCTTCCACATTCCCACCTACCTCTTCCTCGGACTCGTCACCGCCCTCTTTCTCGGCATGACCAACTCGGCCGAGGAGATCATCCGCGACCGCAATCTCCTCCAGCGGGAGCGCCACCACGGCTTTCGCATCGGAGGCTACATCGTCGGAAAATACCTCTCCCTCGGCTTCTTTGCCCTGATCCAGTGCGTCATCTACCTCCTCATCGGCAACGCCATCCTCGGCATCCGCGACATGTTCCTGCCCAATCTGCTCTGGATGTTCCTGACCTCCTTCGTCGGCATCGCGGCGGGCTTGTTCATCTCATCGATCGTGAGCAGTCCGAAGACCGCGATCAACATCATCCCCCTCATCCTCATTCCCAACATCATCCTCGGCGGGGCGCTCATCAAATACGATGAGATGAACCGCAGCTTCGACATCATCCAGAACATCCGGCAGTGGTTCGTGCCCGAGGACGAGCGCGAGGAGGCGAGCAAGCTGAAGGTGCCCGCCATCTGCCACCTCATGCCTCTGCGTTGGAGCTACGAGGCCATCATCATCCTGCACGCCGACCACAACCCCGCCAGCCAGCTCACCAACTACATCGAGGGGGAAATTCAGAAATTCAGTCTCATTCCCCTCGATCAGGAACTCTCCGAGGCTCAGGAGGAACGCCTTTACCAGTTCAAGCAGGCACTCTCCGTGATCCACGGAATCAAGGCGAAGTCTCCCGGCGAAGTCTCCCACATCCTTGGTCAGATCCGCCGAGATCTGGAGGCCGGCACCTTTGACCCCGAACCCTACTACGAGACTCCCGAGGCCTCCGGAAAGACCTATTCCGTCAGCGAACTCTACCTCAACACAAAGGTTCAGGATCTCTTCACCCGGGCCGAAGTCGAGCGCGAGGACTACCGCAAGAAATCGAATCCGCCGAACGTCTTTTTCGGAGCCGAACGGCAGATCCGCTTTCCGCCCGAGAGCGAAACGCCGCTCTTTGGTTTTCGGATCAAGACGGTCACGCTCAATCTGCTCGCCATGTGTGGTTTTGTCGCCGGAGCCTTCTTCGCCCTGCGCTCCAGCCTCAAGCGCCAGTTGCAGAAAGTGTGAGTCCCGTCACACACTTGCGCAGCGGGAAAAGATCGGCGACTTTGCCTCCCCCAAAAGAAAGGCGCCCTTAGCTCAGCTGGATAGAGCAACGGATTTCTAATCCGTAGGTCACTGGTTCGAATCCAGTAGGGCGTACCATTGATTTTCGAAGAATGGGTTGTCGTTGATTCGAAGCGTTCGAATTGGTTTCCGCATTGTTGCCCTGCGAAGCCCAGAACCCGATCTCGAGACTGCATCGTTTGGCGTGAAGCCCTGTGGCGGAAGGATCGCCCCCTTTCCTTTGGTTCCCGGATATCGCTGCCGTCCGGGATCGGCCATTCCGGTTTTCCAAAAAAAACGTTGAAAACGTTGCCCCCTCGGTCTGCGGATGTCCTACCCCCTGGGTATCGTAGAAGGAAAAACGCCAGGGATGGCATTGGAACAAGGATGGACTTGCGAGAAGGAGCGGACGGATCAGGAGCCGATGGGATTCATCTCCCATCATCCGCAATCCAGGTACTGATTCGACAGGATCCCCCGCTGCCCGAATCGAAAACCCGGAGACTCCGCAAAGGAGAAAATCCATGAGCGCCCGACTCGAACTCCACGGCTTCCGCCACGATCTCCTCGGTCACCCCCTCAAGGTCGCCGGGCTTTTTCGCGTTCTCGACAAATGCGCCGATGGGGAGTATCGCGATCCGTCGTTCGCCATTCTGGTAGTGGCAGGCATCCCACTGTTTCAATACCATCGGACCTCATCGCTTCCATGAATTTCCCCGACTTCTTCTCCCGCGCCTTCCTCGACGAGCGCCTACCAGAAAGCCGCGAGGACACGGAAACCGTGCGCGGCATCACTCGTGGCAGTTCCTTGCCTCCCGTCACGATCAATGGTCAAACGTTCCGTTGCGACCCCCTATCCACCGACTGCCGGAAAATGGGCCGCGCCGCTGACCACGAGAGCTACACCCGTGGTGTCCTCCGCCTGCTGGACCACCACGGCCCATTCAAGCTCGCCTACCTTGAGGTTCTTTTCCGTGCGGCGGACATCCGCGCTTCCATCCTCGCCGCCCAGACGCCATGAACTACGAAGCGCTCATTTCCGCCATTGCCGTGGCACATCAGCAGGCCCAGATCGGAGCGGCCGGAGCCGTCAACCGCCACCTCATCCTCCGCAACTGGCTCATCGGCGCGTATCTCGTCGAATTCGAGCAAAATGGTGAGGATCGGGCGACGTACGGGACCAAATTACTCGTCAGAATCTCAAAAGACCTGCGCCAGCTCACGGTTCCTGGAACCAGCCCGGATATGCTTGAACGCATGCGTCTCCTCTATTTTGGCTATCCCCAGCTCGGAGAACTGATTTCCGCGCCGATGGTGCGGAAGTTGTGCGATCCAGTCGACAAGGGTGCTGCCGAGGCAATTTCCGCACCGCTGGTGCGGAAATCCGTTGTGGAGGGGCCCACACCGCTCCCCGCAGCGCAATTGCTCGCCTTTTCCTGGACACACTTGGCTGAGCTTCTCCGCCTCGACGACCCCTGGAAGCGTGCCTTCTACGAAAACGAATGCCTCAAGGGCAACTGGTCGAAACGCCAGCTCCAACGCCAGATCGGCTCCCTCCTCTACGAGCGCACCGGACTCTCCACCGACAAGCAGACCGTCATCGAGCACGCCCGCCAGCAGGCCCTCGAAGCCCCCTCCCAAATCGCCGACCTCATCCGCGATCCCTACGTCCTGGAGTTCACCGGCCTCGGCGAAAAATCCCACTACCTTGAACGCGACCTCGAAACCGCCCTGCTTGACCACCTCCAGTCCTACCTCCTCGAACTCGGCACCGGCTTCTGCTTCGAGTCCCGCCAACGCCGCGTCACCCTCGGCGACGACCACGACTACATCGACCTCGTCTTCTACCACCGCATCCTCCGCTGCCATCTCCTCATCGACCTGAAAACCCGCGCCTTCCGCCACGGCGACGCGGGCCAGATGAACTACTACCTCAACTACTGGACAGATCAGGTCATGCAACCGGGCGACCAGCCACCCGTCGGCCTCATCCTCTGCACCGACAAAAACCAGACCCGCGTGGACTACGCCACAGCCGGACTCGACCGCGAACTCTTCGTCTCCCGCTACCTCGTCGCCCTGCCCAAACCCGAGGAACTCCAGGCCCTCATCGAGACCGACACCGCCGCATGGGAGCAAAATCACCAAACGCAATCCGAATCCTGACCGCCATGCCCGATCACCTCGAACTCTACGGCTGCCGCCACAACATCCTCGGTCACTTCACTCTCCCGGCAAAATGCTTCAATTAGACCACGCATTTGGGTGCGCGGAAAGATCCCGAGCGGCGGTAAGGCCCCTCGAATCAATTCAACTTCAATGAGACCCGACAAACCGAGCCAAGAGCAGTCGTCCGGGAATTTGAGGTTCGTCGGACTTTTCTTCGGTTTCTTCCAATTCCTCCAAAAAGGGTTCAACCAGATGATTGGAAAAGTAGATTCCGTTGTCCCGCATTCCCCGAATCAAAGAGGCAATGCGGGCGATCAGCCCCCGTTCCCGACTTCGAGCGAAAATTCCAAGCGAGCCGATTACGGGAACACCAAGTTTGACCGCCTCCATTCTGGCAAATTGATCGTCCACGATCAGCAAGTCTCCAAATGTTCATGCCAATTCGATTCCCTCGGCTTCGCCCGCTCTCACTCGCAATCTCAACCAGTCGAGAGTTGGAGAAGGAGGGACGACTGCCGTTTGCAGCCACTTACCCCGTATGATTTTGATTTGGGCGGAGGCTACTTCTACCCACCTACTCCCTTGATCGAAGACATCGAATGCCTCCGCACCCAGCACGGTCACCCGACCGAAACAGGTACGAAGCATATCGAGTCGGCCGATTCCCGAAAAGGCGATCCTCGGGCCAGTGTCCATGATGGGCATAAGGGCGATTGAGAGCGTATGTCCCGTCGAATCATTGAACAAGTAGAATTTCGAAAAACTTCTTCCCCTTCTATAATTACCCTATAAATTTCCCTATAATCTATTCACACAAATGAACCTAAAAACTCTCCACCAAGCCGTGCAGTCCGCTGCCGGACTGCGACTCCGCCTCCGACTTCAGCCACTCTACGGCGAGGGAGAAATCATCTTTCCGCCTACCTATGCCGGAGGTGGCTACCTGATTTCTCCACGGCGTATCCCGGGCTATGCCGACTCCGTACCTTGCGCCATCCTCGACAGCGTTCAATCGGCCGCCAACAGGATGGAAGATGCGCTGGCAGCCGACATCCGCGCCGGCAAGCTTCATCTTCCGCACGCACAGACCGATTTTACAGGGGTGCCAGATCTGCCCAAGTCCGTCGGAGTGCTGACCACTCTCGATGTACCCCATCGCATCTTCGACGCGATCATCAGGGACTCTGAACTTGCGGGAACCCGCTTTCCATATACGGATGCCGGCAAGGCGATGGTCGCCGCCTCGGCCCAGGATGCGACCGCCTTGTTCCGATACGATCCGACCAGCTTGCTCTTTGGGTCTTGGGATTCGACCGGTGTGAGCGGTGGATTGGGAGAAAAATTCACCCGCTGCGTGGTAAGCGAACTGGTCGCGGTCAATGCGGTGGAAGCCAAACGAGGAGCTGCCCGGGTCGATCCGCTCAACGCTTCAAGGAATGTCCCAATTCTCCGCGACGAAAGAAACAAGCTCGAATGGAAGCTGGCGGATTCAGAAAAGGCCAAGGGAACAGTGCGGCCAGCGGAAATCAACCACGGAAACATCCCGCCCTCGGTCAATGAATTCGGAGGCGTCACCTGCGACTATGTCCGCCAATCGACGTCGATCTCATTTCCTGCGCTCCGCCAACTGCGCTTTCCCGCAGGGAGCGGAAATGATGTGGACACCAAGGCCCATGCCGTCCTCGCCGCCATCGCCCTGCACGCCGCAGCGCTGAACGTGGCGAGCGGCTGGCATTTGCGCTCCCGCTGCGATTTGGTTCTCGCGGAGGGGGAGTCCATCACCTGGGAAGTGCTCGGCTCCGAACCCAAAACCGTCGTCCTGTCCACCAATGACACCCGCGTGCTCCTTCAAGAGGCCATCCAAGAAGCGATCGATGCCGGACTGCCTTGGGAGGCCGAACCGCTCCGATTGAAGCCTTCCGCATCGCTGGCCGATCTGGTGCGCAAATCGCAACAACTGCACCGTGAATCCGAAGGCTCCCCAAGCTGATCATGCCGCTAACCATTTCACTGCGTTTCCTCACGGAGCGCTATGTCGCGGCCTGTGCCTCCAATCGTGACGAGTTGGAATGGCCGCCGCACCCTGCGCGGCTGATGCTCGGGCTCGCCACCTTCGGCGGACCTCACCTGGTCATCCTC
>CALDKL010000026.1 GCA_937898895.1 uncultured Verrucomicrobiae bacterium
AAAAACAATAATTATCAGATTTAGTTTGAAGAACCGTATTATTTGTGTTATAATTTTAAAAATCCACCCTCCTTTTAGGCCTGGATTTGTTTTCACACACCCTCTCTCTCACCGCCGAATTCCCAAGCTCATGAATATTGCCATCCCGGATTTGAATCAGTTCAATCTCGAAGAACTCGGCCAGACTCCTGCCGTTGAAAAGCCGAACGCTGAAGTCAGTTTCAAGGTGGATCTCGAACCGGCCCGCGTCACTCGCCGGGTCGTGGTGGGCCTCCTCGATGAAAGCCGCAAACGAGGGATTGCCGTGGCGGTCTATCCCGCGACGGGCGAGGTGTGCGACCTCTGCAACGGGGGGGGGGTGATCGGCTACCTGGCCAATACTCCGCTCGTCCCAGGTGCTCCACTTCCCTGCGATCTCACGCTGTATCGTTTCGGGCAGAATGTCGTCTGCAGTGTTCGCATCCAGGGCGAGATTTTCCTCTATCCTGCCTTTTCCCTCACCGGAGCCACTCGTCTCACGGCCTTTGTCGGGCAGGAGGCGACGGGAGCATCGGAAAAGATGGGCTGGTCGAGCCTCCGGCTGAACGTCATCGAGCAACCGGTTGCCGCCTGAGCCTGGGAAGTGCTTTCTCATTGGTCGTTGGGGGACGGGGGATGGTGCTTCGCCATTCCCCGTTCTGGTGTACGGCACCCGCGAATCGGGGCGGAAAAGCGGTTGCGTGTCTGTCGGGGATTCGCTACAACCCCGCTCGATGAAACGAAGCTCCCGATTTGCGACCCTGTTTGCCTCTGCTCTCACACTCTTCTTTGGTAGTGCGGAAGCCGGATTGAAACTGCCCGCCCTCGTTGGGGACCACATGGTTCTGCAGCGCGATCTTGCCAATCCGATTTGGGGATGGGCCGATCCAGGGGCGGAGGTCACCGTCACACTGGCGGGTCAGACCTTTCCGGGAAAGGCGGATCAAGCGGGCAAATGGAAAGTGACCCTCCCGCCGATGACGGGCTCAAATCACGCCTTGCGTCTCACCATCGCGTCGAAGGCGGAGAAGATCACCCTTTCCAATGTCGTCATCGGCGAGGTCTGGATCTGCTCGGGCCAATCCAACATGCAACTGTCGGTGAGCCAATCGGATGATTCCGACCTCGAGATCGCGGCAGCAAACTTTCCGAATATCCGCCTCCTCTCCGTTCCACAGGTGGGCACTCAGGAAAAGAAGGATGACTTCGTCGGCCAATGGGAGATCTGCACGCCGGAAACCGTAGGTGAGTTCTCCGGGGTCGGGTTTTTCTTTGGCCGTCAGTTGCACCAGATTCTCGGTGTTCCAATCGGACTCATCGACAATTCCTGGGGTGGTTCTGCGGCGGAGGCCTGGGTCTCGAGAGAAGTGATGGACGCCGATCCTCGTTTCCGTCGAGTCATGGAGGAGTGGCGAGTCACCGAGGCGACCTTTGACTATGAAAAAGTCCTCGCCGACTGGAAAAAGAAGGCAGCGGAAGCAAAGGCAGCCGGGAAACCCGAACCGCGTGCACCCGCTAACGCTCTGACGGGACAACATCGCCCCGGCAACCTCTGGGCAGGGGTGCTGCATCCCACCCTTGGTTACGGCATTCGCGGGGTGGTTTGGTATCAGGGCGAATCGAATGCGGAACGCGCCTATCAATATGATGATCTGTTTGCGCTGATGATTTCCCAATGGCGCAAGGCGTGGGGCATCGGCGATTTTCCCTTCTATTGGGTCCAGCTTGCCGACTTCAAGGCGGAAAAGGATCAGCCCGGTGAGTCCTCGTGGGCGGAGTTGCGCGAAGCCCAGAGCCACACGCTCGCTCTGCCCAATACGGGCCAGGCAGTGATCTACGATCTCGGGGAAGGGCGCGACATTCATCCTCGCGACAAGCAGAACGTCGGCAAGCGCCTCGCCCGGATCGCTCTGGCCCGCGACTACGGAAAGCCCATCGAATACCGGAGCCCCTCCTTCAAGGCGATGGAGGTGAAAGGGGGCAAGGCCGTGCTCACCTTCAAAGATGTGGGAGCGGGAGGTCTTTATACCTTCGACACGCAGGAAGCGATCGGCTTTGCCGTGGCGGGCAA
>CALDKL010000027.1 GCA_937898895.1 uncultured Verrucomicrobiae bacterium
CTCGCCGTCGTGATCAGGTCGATTGCGAAATGGCGCTCGAACAGATCGATCCCGGGATGTTCCCTGACGCGGGCGAGCAACTTCGCTTCGATCTCGCGACCGGTTGTGTCTTTGTGGTGGAGGATCCGGCGGGCAGTGTGGCCGCCCTCGCGTCCGAGAGCGATGATCTCCTCACCGGTATCACTGCGTTC
Organism: uncultured Verrucomicrobiae bacterium; assembly: GCA_937898895.1. GTDB lineage: Bacteria > Verrucomicrobiota > Verrucomicrobiia > Verrucomicrobiales > DEV007 > Arctic95D-9. The sequence continues at coordinate 192 of CALDKL010000027.1, forward strand.
CCCGTCGAAATGCACGCCCCACTCGATCAGTTCGCGGATCGCGCGAGGGCCTTCGCTCACGATGCGGCGCACGACAGCTTCGGGGCAAAGTCCGGCACCGGCATCGAGCGTGTCGGCGACATGCCGATCAAACGAATCATCGGCCCCCTGCACACAGGCGATGCCGCCCTGGGCCCAGGCGGTGTTTGCGCTCGCCGCGTCTCGTTTGGTCAGGATGGCCACGCTTCCGTGCGCTGCGGCGCGGAGCGCGAAGCTGAGGCCGGAGATCCCGCTCCCGACCACGATGAAATCGTACGTTTTCACCGGATTGCTGTACTCCGGAGACCCGGGGGATGCAAACCGCGAAATCGCGCAGGAATGGCGGCAGGTCCAAAACCGGAAAGGTCCAACCACGGAAGAATGCGAAGAACCGGAAGCAGAGAGAAAAATGCCCCCTGAATACGCTCACGCAAAGAGCGAACTCCGAACCCGCCGCAATCCCCCGACCTTTCCGGCACTCCGCAAGTTCCGTGGCTCGCCAGCACTGGATTCAGGAGGAGGAGAACCGACTAAGCCACCCCCACATTGTCGATCAGGCGGGTCTTTCCGAAAAACGCCGCTGCCAGCAATCTCGCTTCGGATCGCCCGAAGACCTCCGATGTTTCCAGCGTCGCCGCATCGACGATCTCGAAATAATCGAGTCGCGCGAGAGTTGCGACGGCGAACTCCGCGAGAAACGATTCGCGAGCCGCCTGCGGAGTCGCGAGCCGTCCGTCGGCGATCCCCCGGGCTGTCGCGGCGAGGGCTCGCTGCAGGAGGGGAGCCTGGAGACGCTCTTCGGGGGTGAGATAGACATTTCGCGAACTCAGGGCGAGGCCGTCGCTTTCTCGTACCGTCGGGGCACCCACGATGCGCAGGGGAAAATCGAGGTCGCGCACCATGCGCCGGATTACCGCGAGCTGTTGGAAATCCTTCTCCCCGAAGACAGCGACATCGGCCTGGGTCAGATGGAAGAGCTTCGCTACGACGGTGCAGACTCCGTCAAAATGGCCCGGTCGACTTGCCCCACAGAGCCTAGTGGAAAGTCGGTTTTCCGCGACCACCACGGAGCGCTCGGGCGCATACATCTCCGCTGCCGAGGGGACAAAGACCGCATCCACCCCGTGGCGACGGCATTGCTCGAGATCCTCTGCAAGCGGTCGCGGATAGGCCTCAAAATCTTCCGTCGGCCCGAATTGCGTGGGATTGACGAAGATCGTTGCCACGACATCCCCTCCCCCGAGCGCATGGGCTTCTCGCCGAGCCCGGTCGAAGAGACTCGTGTGGCCGCGATGGAGTGCCCCCATCGTGGGCACGAGGATGCGAGGCGTTTTCCCTCGCGAGGCGATCCATTCGCGCAGGGAGGATTTGTCAGGCAGGTGGAGCATGGAATTTCCGCAGGGAGCTTCTTCTCGCTTCACGATCCCGCGACGCAGATCAAATGGGTGTCGGTGCGGACGTAGAGCCGGTTACGGGCCACCGCCGGGGTCGCGCTGGCCCCGTCGCCGAGCTTGCTGCGGCCGAGGATCGCGAAGGTGTCACCCGGCTTCGCCATCACCAGCTCTCCTTCGCGGCTGAGCGCAATGATTTTCCCGTCGGCAAGGATGGGGGAGGCGAAGTAATTCCCTCCAACGCGCTCCCTGTAGACCGATTTCCCGGTGGCGGCATCGAGACAGGTGAGGATGCCCGAATCGACCATCAAATAGAGCCGCCCTTCGAAAAAGAGCGGTGTCGGCACATAGCCGAGTCCGTCGCCGAGACCCAGTTTGTAGGCCACCTCGGGATCGCCCTTGGCTTTCGGCCGCAGCGCGACCGCGTCGCGTCCCTGCGCCCCCGACCCGAAGGTGGCGAAAACGAGTCCGCCACCCGAGGCGATCGATCCGACGCTGCGCTGGGTGTATTCTCCATCGAAGCCCCAGAGCACCTCGCCGGTCTTCGGATCGAGCCCCTTCCATCCGTCATTCGTCTGCAGCACCACCACCATCGTTTTCCCTTCCACCGAGATTGCCGTGGGCGTGTTGTAAGCGGTGATGTGTTTTTCTTCGGGCTTCGCCGTGACCCGCTCGACCTCCCAGAGCGATTTGCCCGTGGCCGGATCGAGGCCCATCACATAGCTCTTCTTCTTTTCCACCGAATCGGTGTGCAGGATGAGGACCCCTTCGACGAGGATGGGCGAAGCGCCGAACCCGTGATCCGAGCTGAACTCGGGCCAATCGCGTTTCCAGACCAGCTTGCCCGCGTGGTCGAGGGCAACGGCCTCCGTGCGGGTCCCCGTGCCCCAGGCGACATACACCCGGTCGGCATCGACGGTGGGCGTCGATGAGGCGAAGGTATTGAATTTGTGCAGATGGTGGCTCTCCACGGGGGCCTCCCAGGCCCACTTCTTCTTGCCCGAGGCGGCGTCGTAGCACTCCACCCGGCGGCTCGTTCCGTCGATCGTCTGGATCGTGAGAAACAGGTTTTCACCCCAGAGGACGGGCGAGGAATGACCGACCCCGTCCAGCTTCACCGACCAGGCATAGTCGGCCTCGGTGAGCTGCGCCTTCAGCCCCGTCATGTGCCCGATCCCCGTGCCATCGGGGCCGCGAAATCGGGTCCACTCCTGGGCCGATGCCGGGTGAAGAGTCGACAGGGTCAAAAGGGAGAAGAGACAGGGTGCGATGCGTCGCATGGTCGTAGTGGGGAATTGCCGACGCAAGGTGACGGAAAGGAACCGACGACGCAAGGCGAAAGGACGCGGAGGCGGTGATGCGCCGGGCGGGAGAGAAAGAGGCGATCTCTCGGATTCGATCATCGGGAGCGAAGGCACACCCTCTCCGGTTCGCCAGGAGCACCGGAATGGATCGATGGATTCGTGTGATCGAGAATCAGAGCAAGGGGCACAAGCTGACTTCAGTTTCCTGCTCCGGCGGCCACCATGCCGTTGCCCACTGAAATCACGTTGCCGGCACCAGCGGCCACCATATTGCCCGCACCGGCTGCGACCATGTTGCCCGCGCCGGATGGAAGAATGCCTCCCGCACCGGTTGGAAGAATATTGCCCGCGCCTGCCGCGACCATCCGGGATGCCGGTATCATGTTCAATCCGCCGACGGCAACCATGTTCCCGCCTCCGGCCGCGACCATGGTATTGCCGCTGTTGCCGACGAGAGTATTGCCGCTGTTGCCGACGAGGTTTCCAGCACCCGCCGCGACCATTCTTCCCGTATTGGCCGCAATGGACAATTGGCTTCCATTCGGCAGGCTAAACCCGTTGAAGCCAGCGAGAGTTTGACGAATTGTGCCGAGCGACCCCCCGTCGAGGCCGATCAACGAACCTCCGTCGAGGCCGATGAGGGTGTTTCCGCTGTTGCCGACGAGTCGGTGGACGAGGTTGAGACCACCCGCCGCCACAATATTGCCCGCCCCCGCAGCCACCATCTGCGGCAATTGACCGAAATAGCCGCTACCGGAAAGCAACCCGTGCCCCGGCACATCGATTGAGATCAGATTTCCGGCTCCTGCGGCAACTAGGTTTCCCGCCCCGGCCGCGACCATGGCCCCTCCGCTTCCCTGGATGATACTGCCTCCGTCCTGCCCGATGAGGTTGCCCGCTCCTGCAGCCACCATGCGTCCCCCGCCCAGGGGAATGAGGGAAATGTTGTGTCCTGGCACGGTCACCATGTCGGTGCCCCCGAAGGACATATTGCGAGAGTCCCTGGAGATCGAATTCCGGCTGGCCAAGAACGCCGATTCCGGAGCCGAGGCGTTCCCCAGGGCATTCGCCGCCGCACCTCCCACCTGGCCCTCCCAGACCAATTGACTGATTTCTTGTCCGGTGTTGGCGAGCACCGTTTTCACTGGATCACAGGTCCGGGATCCCCCGGCATCCCCATGCACAAAAACCGGCCCCAGCAGAGTGAGATCGTCGGTCGCGCCGGAATCGACTCGCACCGTAAGATCGATCACAACACAACTGTGTGGTCCAAGCGCGATGGCCTCACTGACGATCCCCGCCGGATTTTCAATCCCCAACTGAGCCGGAGTACCCGATCCAGGCTCCGTGATCGCATCGAAGATCGTCACCGTTCCTCCATCCTGCCCGGCGACCTGGGCACTGACGTACTGTGTGCCCGCCGGAATCCGGAAGTAGAGAAACCCTCCACCGTTCCATCCCGAACTCCCGTGATTCCCCACGAGAACCCGATAGGTGATCTCCTCACCCGGCATGGCCACGGCCGGAGCCATCACCCCGACAAACGTCCGGGCCGAATTGGGAACAATCCCACGAGTGAGATTGCGGAGAACCGGCGATTCGAACAATTCGGCAATTTCCCCCTCCTCAGGCTCGGAATTTTCAGCGAGCGGGTGGCTGTCGTCGAAGGGACGGAAAACGCCCTGCGACTGAAAGCGATACAGCGTATTTGGTTCGGAGTCCTCGTCGGGCAGAGAATCCGGATCATAGTCCAGGAGCACCTCGGCGATGCCGCCGGTGTTCGGAGCAACCGTGCCGGTATTGAAGTGGACAACCTGCCCTGCACCGGCTCCGACAGCGGGGGCCGTGATGCCCGTCGTTCGAACCGTACCGGCCGCATTGATGTAACGCGCCTCGCGGAAGGTGAAGCCCGGTGGAATTTCAAATTCGATTCCCGCGCCGGTGGCCGCGACTCCACCGACATTGTTGTAGGCGAGACGCTGCGCGAGGGTCTCAAACCCCGTCGGATTTCCCTCTCCATCGGTTTGGATCACTGACGATTGATCGACCAGGTATTCCAGCCGGGCCGGAGGCACCACCTCCGAAACGAGAATTCGCGATACTCCCCCCCAATAGAACAACTCTCGCGAGGTGACCAGTGCCCCAGTCTGCTGGATGCGGGTTCCGACAGGAGTGTTGGGCTTCAGCTTCACGCGGAACTCCAGCGTCTTCGCCCAACCCGGAGCCGGATAGGCCTCCAACCAGGGAACAAGACAAGTGAACCAGCGATTGTCTGCGCCGCCCACAATGCGCGGAGCGAAGACGGCTCCTGCGTCCCCCTGCCCCTGGAGAATGCGTGCACTTTCAACCGTGTAAGGAACCTGCACCGTATATTGCTTCCGGCTCGGCTTCTTGCCGGGCCTCCTCACCAGTTTGGTGCGTGTTTCCGAACGGAGGAGCGTGGTACTGACATAGTCAGTCTCATTCGGAACCGGGACCCAGACCCGGACATAGTTGGCGGCAATGTTTCCGAAATTCGCATAGGTCGCCCGGTAGACAATTTCGTTCACTCCCCGGGCGGGATTGCCACCGGGAACCAGCGGTACCGCAGAAAGCCCGTCCACAGAAGCGACGGCGACCACGGAGGGATCCTCCGGCACTTTTCCGGTGGCGTCCTGACTGATCCACATCGACAACTGGGGACGTGGAGACCCCGGAGTGGCCGGATCGATGGAAAGTTCGATGGGACTCTCATTCTCGCGGCTTCGGACAGTCACACCCAGATCCCCGGAAAGCTCTGCCACGTCCTGCGAAAGGGTGAGTTCCGGCTCTGCGTCCGTATCCCAATCATACTGGACCCGGCAGGTGACCCGGACCTTTTGCGTTTTGCCAGGGTCGAAACCCCCGAGGTAAAAACGAGCCTGTTGCTCGAAGGAAGGAATGGAATCGGGTCCCAACCCGGGAATCTCCGCTTCCAACAATTCCGGATTGCTGGACCATGAGGCTGGTCGGACCACCTGCGCCCCCGTCGAGGCGTCAATGGGAGGACCACTCGGCTGTCCGCTGCCATCCATGAAGACGATTCCACTCCCATCGATGGCAAGCCCGCGAGGTGCCCTCATGACAAGAGATGCCCTCCCGAGACGCAAGCTCGATTCATTCTTCGCGGTGAGTTCAAAGGTCACCAGATCCCCCGGCTGGAGTGGATCGTTTCCAAAAAGACGCGCAATGGAGAGCCTGAGCGGGTTCACCACAGTGGTCGGCGAACCGCTGGCCGAATCAATCTCGGTGAGTCCGGCATCGAGGACACGGACCGAGGAGACCAACTCCGCCCCCTCGGCATTGATGGGGGGCAAATCGGCATTGTCCTGAGCCTCTTCCTCAGCAGGGGTCGGGTCGAAAATCCGGAACGTGAGCTTTCGAGTCTGCCATTCGTTGGTTCGCTCGAAACAGAGAGGCCCGACCCAGGAAGGGAGGGCTTTGATCAGGAGAGGGACACCCCCCCTGGAGAGGGAAATCTGAAAATTACCGGAGGTGGCATTCACCACGTAATAGTCGATCCCGCCCTGAAGACCAGGTGGAAGAGGAGTGTCAAAATATTGGTGAAGCCGCAGGACATCTTCGTTCTCAAAACCATGCGAAGGATCGTTGGGCATCGAGAAGAACGTTCTATCGTACACCCTCACCTGCTTCTTTCCCTTCTTCACGACCCGGCTGGAGGTACGCGCCTCCGCGTAGGGCATGTCGCCGAGAGGACGGACCGCAGGAACGATCCACTCCCAGGCGAAATGATCGCCCGGAATGACCTTCATTCCACCGGGGGTCGTCAGAGCATCGACCACCTGAGCGTGTGCGGGAAAGGCCGTGGTGGTATTGTCCGGGTAGCGGATTCGAACCTTCAAGTCACCATAGTTCCCCGCTCCGGAGTTTTGAAAGCGTACGGTGTAGGTGAGCAGATCGCCGCGGTGGGTCGTTTCTCCCGTCGGGTCCGAGGCGGACGTCACGTCCAACCTCGTTTCGAGGTAGGGCGCGGCGTCAAGGATCGTGTAGAGGGGGGAAGCCTTGCTGTAGGTGGTCCCCACTCCATCGACAGACGTGACAATACGAAACGCAAAGGTGCCCACCGGCAGGTGATAGGTATCGAGGAGGAAGCGCATCGAGCCGAGAGCGACCATGTCCCCCAGATCGGTCCAGCTATCCGCATCGCCCGGTGTGGACGAGTACTGAATCTTCGCGGTCATGTCCGGGAAGTCGGGCCGACTCAAACTGCGGGCATGGAAGCTCCAGTTCCGTCCGGTCATGGGAGGATCAGCCGTCATGATCGGATACTGCCAGGTCGGGTTTTCGATTTTCCCAAACGATTCCAGGAGCACCACACTCGCGACCACGCCGGTGTTGTCGTAGGAGGCATCTCCCGCATGGCTCACGATCCAGGCCAGGTGATCGCCCTGCAGCAGGGAGACCTCGCGGGTCATGGAGATTCCATCTCCCCGGAAGGAGTTCAGGAAATTCGGCTCCGCGTCCTGCGGGAACACCGCCGTGTTGTTGTGTCGGACAAACACCGACGTGCTCGTGGGCCGCTCGTCGGCTCCGGTGAAGGTCGCGCTGACCGCATACAGGCCCGCCTCCGCAGCCGTCCATCGCATGACTCCGCTGCGATTGTCAAAGGACGGATGGGTCGCCAATTGCCGGGGACTGAAGCGGATCCAGGTGCCTCCCGCACCAAACGTGTTGAAGTGGTCGGTCTGGCTCGTGTTGATGCTGAAGTGGGGAAGTCCACCGGGAACGGGACCGTACGCTCGAACCGTCCCATCGCTGCTCACGGGACCTGGAAACACGGCAAGCTGTGCCGGATCGAGCACCCCGCCGTTCAGTGATCCGAACGCCCACGGTCCGTTCGGATTCGCCGTGGTGCTGAAATCGCGCGCCGGGTCGTGTCGGTCTTTCCCGCCCGCGCCAACCCAGAAAATCGCATCGATCTCGGCATCGGAGAGAGCGCGGTCGTAGAAGGCCAATTCGTCGATCATCCCCGAGAAGGGACCATCCGGCGTGCCGGAGGGATAGGAAGCCGTCACGGTGGCACCGATCGTGACGATGCCGCTCGTGTCGGGTCGGCTGGCCGGATAGGATACGGGGGCACTCGAAACCCCGTCCTTGTAGAATCGAAAGGTCGTCCCCGCAATCGAAACCGCCACATGGACCCACCGATTGATCGGTATCGACGGGCCAGCCACCTCAGCAAACGGCCCTCCGCCTTCACGCGAAGAAAAATAGAGAGCCCCTTCGCGCAGGAACAGGGAATAGGAGACATCGAGATTGTCCGAATTGCGTTTGGAGACAATACACCGTTCTCCGCCCGCGCCGGTGTGTCGGATCCATGCCTCAATGGTGAAATCGTCAAGCAGGTCGAGGCCCGGCCCGTCTTCCGCTTCGATGTGATCGTTGACCCCGTCGAAGGAAAAGGTCCGCCCGACTTTGCCCTGGGCGTAAGCGGCCTGCCCATTGAGATCGGCATTCTTCATTGATCCCCCGGCTTCACCCACGACATCCCAGGCGGTATTTTCCCCCGGCCACCAGGAGAGGATGTCTTCGGGGGGATTGATCGTCAGGTTTTCCAACAGAGGGATCTCGACGATGCCAAAGTAGGCATAGCCGATTTCACCCTGGATGATCGTATCTCTCCAAAAGCCCGCACTCGGGCCGCTCGCATCCAACGCGACAAGATCCTGTGGCTCGACGAGGCCCTTAGGATAGTCGGTGGCCCAGTTCGTGAAGGTCGCCGCCTCGCCGCTGGACCAGGTAAAGGTCCCCTCGGCTGCCAGGTCCTGCAATCCCAGCCAGAACGCACTCTCAAAATTATCGGGGGCATTGGCCAGTGCCGTCGGCCCAAAACGATCCAACAGAAACTGGTTCTCCGCTGCACTGTTGATCGTCACGAGGTTTCCTCCGAGGCGGGTCGCGACGGATTCCGCCGCACTCCAGTCCGAGGCACTCAGCAGGTAGTAGGTATGCCCGTTCTCCTGCGGGTGGTCGATGGTTTCGAACGAAGG
>CALDKL010000028.1 GCA_937898895.1 uncultured Verrucomicrobiae bacterium
CTGCTCCGCCCGTGATCATGGCGTCGGCATCGCCTCGCTGGATTGCGTAAAAGGCCTGGGCGATGGCGTCATTGCCCGTCGAACAGGCCGCTGCGACACCGAAGGTGACTCCGTGGGCTCCGGTCTGGATACTGACCTGGACGGAAGCCGAATCCGCCGTGATCATCGGGATCATCAGGGGATTGAGCCGACCGGCCCCCTTCTGATCCATGACATGCTGGTTGTCGGTGTAGGTCTGGATGCCACCGGCCCCGGAACCGATGATAACGCCGACATCGTTTCCATTCGATTCATTGATGGTCAGCCCGGACTGCCTCACCGCCTCCCGCGCTGCTGCGACGGCAAATTGAGCAAAGCGATCTGCGCGGCGGGCCTCTTTGGCCTCCATCACCGTGGTGGGATCGAAGCCCTTCACCTCGCCAGCGATTTTGACTGGAAGATGGTCCACCGGAACACGGGTGACGGGTCCGATCCCGGAGTGTCCCTCGACAACGGAGCGCCACGAGCTTTCCACGTCGTTCCCCACGGGAGTGATGGCACCAAGGCCAGTGATGACAACGCGACGGGGTGGGGAGAGAAAGGAAGAGGCACTCACGGGGAATCAAACACAACGGATCGGATACATGAAACGACGCCATGTCCGGGAAAGCGAGCGAGAAATTCGCCGGATCCCCGAATTTCTCAAAGCGCTTCCAAGAGAGGTTCGCTCTCTCTCGTTTCGAGTTCGCGCAACACCCACGGATTGTCCAAAATCAGCAGGCCGCAGACAGATTGCGGTTCGCCCTATTGAAGTTTTCCGCGAGCCCTCAGGTAGCTGAGGAGAAATCCGCCCACTTGGGCATTTTCATTGAAGCGATAGGTCGTCTTCATCGAGAACGTGGGACGGCGTTCCCCCCTCCGGCGTACCAGGATCGATTTTGCACCCGATCCCACCGTATTGACCCCGTAAAACGAATTGAAGGAGACTCCCGAATAGGTTCCGCGGATCTTGATGAACCGCTCACCACCGGAAGCGGGAAAATGGTTCACGAGAAAGAGATTGAAATTGGTAGGACCGGGTACGGCCGCCCGTTTCGCCGCCGGGATGCGTTCAAAGATATTGTCGTTGATGATGGCGGGCACATAGGTCCCACCGTTCCATGCGGCTTTTCCTCCGCTGGCGGTTCCCCGGTAGACACCGATATACCCCAGCTCGCGCAATTCTGATCGGCTCAGAAGCCTCGCTTCGGATTGTTGCGCAGATACGCTGCCCAACAGGAGGATCAACAGGATTTTCGCGGGATCAACGATCAGGCGAAGAGGACATTTGCAAACTTGTGTTTTCATATCTGAATGGGGATCGAGTTGTTTTCTCTCGTTCGAAATCTCGCTTTTGTTGTAGCGAATCCCGCATCCAATCACAAGATTTTTCGAGTCAATTCACCAACGAGGACACCTGATTGATTCGATATGGCTCAAACTTCGGCAAACTGCAGTTCATAGAGTCGTCGATATTCGGCGCAGCGCGACAACAGGGTCTCGTGGGGAGCCATGTCGAGGACGCGCCCTTCGCTCATCACCACGATTTCGTCGGAATCGAGCACGGTGGAAAGACGGTGGGCGATCGCGACGACGGTTTTTCCTTTCGAAAACTCCGCAAGGGCCTCCTGGATCGCCTTCTCGGATTCCGAATCGAGGGCCGAGGTCGCCTCATCAAGGAACAGGACCGGGGCGTCGCGCAGAATCGCCCGGGCGAGGGAGAGCCGCTGCTGCTGGCCTCCGGAAAGGGTGCAGCCCTTGTCGCCGAGCATGGTCTCGTATCCCTGCGGTTGGGCGAGAATGAAGTCGTGGGCGTGTGCGAGCGTGGCGGCCCGCTCGATCTCCGAATCGGTCGCATCGAGTCTCCCGTAGCGGAGGTTGTTGCGGATCGTGTCGTGGAAGAGAAAGGTTTCCTGACTCACAAGCCCAAACTGATTGCGGAGAGACGGCTGGGTAACGTCACGCAGATCGATCCCGTCGATGAGGATGGCCCCTTCTTCGACTTCATAGAATCGCAGCACGAGGGAGAGTAGGGTCGATTTTCCCGATCCGCTCTGTCCGACGAGGGCATACTTTTTCCCAGGATCGAAGCGCAGCGACACTCCTCGCAGGGCGGCCGCTTCGGGGTGATAGGAGAATTTCACCTCGCGCAACTCGATCTCGCCGCGGCAACGCCCGAGGACTTCCGCGCCCGGCTTGTCCCGCACATCCGGCTCCGCATCGATGTAGCCGAAGACTTTGGCTGCCGCGACGTAGCATTTCTGCATTTGCACCTGCATGCGGCTGAGCAGCTTCGCGTGGGGATAGATGCTGATGAGTCCGAGGTTGATTGTGACAAATGTTTCCGGCTTGATCTGGAAATACCAGGCATACACCATCCCGATGGCGATGCCGAGGGCTCCGACGATTTCGACCATGGGGCTGGCCATTTCCATCGCCTTGCGCCAGCGCATCACGAATTTGTTGATGCGATAGCTGCCCTCGTTGAAACGATTGCGCTGGAATTCCTCGCGACCGTGGGCTTTCACGAGACGAATCCCTGAAAAGCTCTCGTGCAAGGTCACCATGAGGCCCTCGGACTCCTTTTCTTCACGGCCGCCGGCCTTGCGCACCTTTCGACTGATGAGGGCAACGGGCACGATGCAGAGCGGAAAGACAAAGAGCGCCCCGAAGGTGTAGAGCGGGTCCATCATCGCCACCATGGAGATGATGGAGAGAATCGCGACGGGATGCTGGATCAGGGCGCTGAGGAGCTGGCTGCCGGCATCGGCCGTGGTCTTGGTCTGGTTCGCGACGGTCTGGATGAGTTCGCCCTGCTTCACCGTGTTGTAGAAGGCGAGCGACTGCCGAATCAGGCTGGTGAAACTTTCGTCGCGCAGGCGGTAGAGCACCTTCATGTTGATCCAGAGCATGCAATACTGGTGAAGGAAATAGAACACCCCGCGCACGAGCATGAGGACCGGAATACTCAGGCAGACGATGAGGACAAAAATCCACTCTTTGTCGGCAGGTAGATCTGGTGTGGGAATGGAAAGGTCTGCGAGGAAGGGGAAATGGAGATCCTTGAAGGGATGATAGACCCGCTGGATCTCGTGGCCCTGCGAGGCAGGCAGCACAATGGTGAAGACCGACTTGAGAACGAGGAGGAGGAATCCGTTGAAAGCTCCCGCGAGGATCCCGAAGAGGACTCCCCAGATGAGACGGACCTTGAGCGGCTTGACATAGCCGAGGAGGCGACGGAAGACGGCGCGACGATCCTCGGCGATCTCGTCTGTGGAGGCCGTGGCGAGCTCGAGGGCGCGCGGCCTCGTTGGGGTTTCGGATGGGGACATGAGGAGAAGCTTTCCCGCGCGAATCCGGGGTGGGGGGGATTGGTAAGGGAAAATAGGGGTTCGTGCAAGGCCGGGTGGCGAAACCCGCTTGCCGGACATTGCCCTCGCAGCGCGAAAGAATCCTTCGAACGAACGCAATTCCGCTTCGTCGATCTCCATTGTCGGGCGAGCCAACTTCGCCTACCCTACACAGCATGTCTGAATTCCCCTCCGATCTCGCTCCCGGGTGGTTTTGCGTCCGTTCCCGTCCGAAAAGCGAACACATCGCCGCGAGAAACCTGCGGCAGTTCGCTGCACTCGAGGAGGTCTTTTGTCCCCGTATCCGGTATGAGAAGCCAACGCGCCGCGGCAAGGTGTGGTTTGTCGAGGCGCTCTTTCCCGGATACTTTTTCGCCCGCTTCGATCTTGCCCGCGATCTCCGAGCGGTGAATGCCGCGCCTGGGGTCACGGGCGTGCTTCATTTTGCAGAGGAGTATCCCGAACTGAGCGAAACCCTGCTCGCCGAATTGCAGTCGGAGTTCCCGGAAGAAGAGAACGCGATTCGCGTGATTCGTCCGCAGATCGCGCCAGGAGACGAGATCGTCGTCATCGAAGGGGCAATGAAGGGGCTCAAGACGGTTGTCACTCGGCTCATCGGTGGCGGCGACCGAGTGGCGGTGCTGCTCGACTGGCTCGGGCAGGAGCGAGAGGCCGAGGTCTCGCTGCGCTCGGTGATGCGCCCTGGCAACATCCGCCTGGAGATTCGTTAGCGAATTTGCCTGCCCCCGCAAGGGCAAAGCCCGGTTGATTTTTCGCGACGCTCGATCATGCTTCGGTCCGCCTCGTTCCAGGCGACTCTCTGTCATGTCCGAAGAAACCGCAGTGCCCCCGGTGGAAGATCTGGGAACCCTTCTCCGCATCCGTCGCGAAAAGATGGAGCAACTCCGCGTCCTCGGCGTCGATCCTTTTGGGAAACGCTTCGAGACAACGCACGCGCCGGGAGCACTCCGCGATTCCTTCTCGGAGGGGAAAGCCGTCCGCATCGCAGGGCGCATCACGGCTCTGCGCGACATGGGGAAAAGCAACTTTCTCGATCTCTCCGATCTCAATGGCCGCATCCAGGTGTTCGTGAACAAGGGCGCAATCGGCGACGGGGCATGGGAAATCTACAAGCACCTCGACATTGGCGACTGGATCGGCATCGCGGGTGAGACCTTTCTCACGAAAACGGGCGAACCCTCGGTGAAGGCGCTCGAGGTGACGGTGCTTTCGAAGTCGCTCCGGCCCATGCCCTCGAAATGGCACGGAATCGTCGATCCGCAGATCAAGTACCGCCAGCGCTATCTCGACCTCATCGCCAACGAGCGCTCGCGCGAGATTTTCAAGAAGCGCTGTCTCATGGTCGCGGAGATCCGCCGCTACCTGCAGGAGCGAGGCTTCTTTGAAGTCGAGACGCCGATGCTGCAGGACGTGCCCGGTGGTGCCGCCGCTCAGCCCTTCCAGACGCACCACAACGCGCTGGGCATGGACATGTTCCTGCGCATCGCCCCGGAACTCTATTTGAAGCGCCTTCTCGTCGGCGGATTTGAAAAAGTCTTCGAGTTGAACCGGAGCTTTCGCAACGAGGGCATCAGCCGCCGCCACAATCCCGAATTCACCATGCTCGAGGCCTACTGGGCCTATGCCGATTTTGAGAAGATGGCCGATCTCGTCGAGGATCTTGTCTGCCACCTCGCCGAAACATTTTGCGGAGGTCTCCGCATCGAGCACCGCAACGCAGAAGGCGAGGTGACGAAAACGATCAATCTTTCCCGTCCGTGGAAACGGGCCCCTTATCGCGACCTCGTCGCCGCTGCCGCAGGGGCCGACTGGTGGACGCTCGACGCCGCCGCAAAGCGCACCCGTTGCGAACAACTCGGCGTGGAGATTTCTGCGGAGATGGAGGAGTACGAGATCTCGCAGCAGGTCTTCGAAAAACTCGTCGAAGAAAAGACGATCGATCCGGTCTTCGTCACTCACGTCTCGAAGGAACTCGTGCCGCTCGCGAAGCAAAATGCCGCCGACGATTCCATCGTCGACGTTTATGAACTCATCATCAACGGCGCGGAAATTTCCCCCGGCTATTCGGAACTGAATGATCCGGACGTGCAGCGTCGCCGCCTCGAGGAACAGGCCGGTGAGGAGGTGCAGAAGATCGACGAGGACTTCCTCCTCGCCCTCGAGTACGGCATGCCTCCGGCCGGAGGCATCGGCATCGGCATCGACCGCCTCATGATGATGCTGACCGGGGCCGAATCGATCCGCGATGTCGTGCTCTTTCCGCAACTGAAGCGCCGCGAGGGCTGAGGACTCGCAGTGCCGTCCGCCTCAGGCGAGTTCGATGACGACGGGACAGTGGTCCGACCCAGGCACGTCCGAGAGGATTCCCGTGGATGTTACGCGGGGCAGGATTTCGGGAGAGATGCAGAAATAATCGATCCGCCATCCCACGTTCTTTTCACGGGCACCTCCGCGATAGCTCCACCAACTGTAGTGGCCGGGTTCGCCGGGATGAAAATGGCGGAAGGTGTCGATGAAACCGGCTGCGACGATCTTGTCGAAGCCGGCCCGCTCTTCATCGCTGAATCCCGCACTGCGGCGGTTCTGCTTTGGGCGGGCGAGATCGATCTCGCAATGGGCGACGTTGAGATCACCGGCGAAAACGACCGGCTTTGTCTTCTCGAGTTCTTTCAGGTAAGCAAGGAAGACGGCATCCCACTCCATCCGATAGGGGAGACGGCGCAGTTCATCCTGGGCATTCGGCGTATAGACATTGACCACAAAAAAATCGGGATGCTCCGTGGCGAGGACGCGCCCTTCGTCATCGTGGCCGGGAAGGCCGATCCCGCAGTGAACATCGATGACGGGGATGCGCGAGAGCGTCGCGACTCCCGAATAGCCCTTCTTTTGCGCCGGATTCCAGTGCACCTCCCAACCGTCCGCCGCAAAATCATGACCGACCTGATCCGGAGTGGCCTTCACCTCCTGCAGGAGGAGAAGATCGGGCTTCTCCGCTTCGAGAAATTCAAGCAAGCCCTTTGTCAGGACCGCGCGGATGCCATTGACGTTCCAACTGATGAGCTTCATGAGGATTTCCGCGAAGTGGCGGAGAGAGGGAAGGACTTCACCGCAAGGCTCGTATGCGCAACATTTTTCCCTTGCGAAATGCGTTGGTCGGGGCACATAGCACGGGCCTCACCCCGTCCTTCGGGATCGTTCCTGCGAGCCAGACCAGGCTCTGGCAAGATCTGCGATTTTTTCCAGACAAAAGGAGCGGGGCAAGACGCTTTTCCACCTGAACCCAACGGTTTCAACCATGATAGAAGTCGAAAATCTCCACAAACACTTCGGATCCAAAGTGGCGGTCGACGGAGTTTCCTTCACCGTGAAGAAGGGCGAGGTCCTTGGATTCCTCGGACCCAACGGTGCCGGAAAGTCGACCACGATGCGGATGGTGACCGGATATCTCCCCGCCACGAAAGGCCGTGTCCGCATCGGCGGGGCCGACATCGAGGAGAACGAGATCGAAGCGAAGTCGAAGATCGGATACCTGCCCGAGGCTGCACCGCTCTACTCGGATATGACGGTCGAGGCCTTCCTGCGATTCGCCGCCGAAATGCGCCGTGTACCGGCTGCGGAGATTCAGGCTGCCGTTGACCGGGCCATTGAGACAACCTTCCTCGAGCCGGTCCGCCACCAGAGCGTCGACACCCTTTCAAAAGGCTACCGTCACCGCACCTGCTTCGCCCAGTCGATCATCCACGATCCCGAAGTGCTCATTCTCGATGAGCCGACCGATGGTCTCGATCCGAACCAGAAGCACGAGATTCGCCAGCTCATCCGCCGCATGGGTGAAACAAAGGCCATCCTCTTCTCCACCCACATCCTCGAGGAAGTCGAAGCCGCCTGCACCCGCGCCATCATCATCGACCGCGGCAAAGTGGTTGCCGACGGCTCTCCCGAGGAGCTGAAAGCCAGGGCGACCAACGCGGGAACCGTCGTCCTTCGCGCCAGCGGCCTCGCTGGCAGCGGAATCCAGTCCGAACTGGAAAAGCTCGGGTCGACCGCCTCCGTCGAAGTCCTTTCCTCCGACGAACACGGGCTCCACGTCCGCGTCACTCCGGCCCGGAGCAAGGCTGAAAAGCTCGCCGGGGAGATTTCCGGCCTGTGCAAAGAGAAGAATCTCACGATCCAGGAGCTGAAGGTCGAGGAAGGGCGTCTCGATCTGCTCTTCCGCGAAATCACGAAGAAAGACGCCGACAAGTAAACCTGACGGAACCTCCGAATTGTCTTCGAATCCATGGACGCATTCCTCACTCTCATCCTCTCCTTCGCCATCCCCACGGCGATCATCGCCGCCGTTTTCATCGGCATCCTCCGCTTCGTGCTCCCCCGCGAAGTTCGCACCATCTTCAAACGCGAACTGAAAAGCTACTTCACCTCGCCGATTGCGTATGTGCTCTTTGTCGTCTTCCTCGGCATCTCGAATGCGATCTCCTTCTTCTTCACGGGAGTTCTCGAAGGAGGCGAGGCGGATCTCTTTCTGCCCTACTTCCAATACCTGCCGTGGTATCTCATCCTCATCGCCCCGGCGGTGGGCATGCGCCTCTGGTCGGAAGAGCAGCGCCTCGGCACGATGGAGCTGATGCTGACCATGCCGCTGGCCCCCTGGCACGCCATTCTCGGCAAATACCTCGCCGCCGCCGTTGTCCTCTTCGTGATGCTGGTGCTCTCCTTCCCCATCGTCTGGACGATCAATTTCCTCGGTGAGCCCGACAACGGAGTGATCCTGGCCGGTTTTGTCGCGACGTATTTCGTGGCCCTGTGCTTTCTTGCCGTCACTTCGGTGATCTCGGCGATCACGCGCAGCCAGCTCGTCGCCCTTCTCGTTTCGGTCGCCATCTGCCTCGTCCTCTGGCTTGGCGGCCTGCCCCACATCAGCGAAATGCTGATGAACCTCAAGGGTGCCTGGCTCGTCGCCTGGCCCGTCCTGGCCCTCGTCAACGCCGTCGGGGTGATGCCTCATTTCACCGAGTTGGCCACGGGCAAACTCGCCGCCCGCGACATCACTTTCTTTGTCACCTTCGTGGCCTTCTGCCTGTTTGCGACCTCGGTCGCGATCCGCCTCAAGCGCGCCTGAACCACCCTCTCACCCCTCTCCCTTCCGATCCATCCCATGAGCGAATCGAAAGAAACATCCCCTGCCAGACTCAACCGCGCCACCGTTGCCTGGATCGGTCTGGCCGTTGCCTTCGGCATCGTCCTGCTGGTCAACTTCGTCGTCGGGAAAATTCCCCGCTCGATCCGAGCAGACCTCACCGAATACAATGTCTACACGCCTTCCGAGGGCACCAAGGCGATTCTCTCGCGCCTGGAGACGCCTGTGGAGATCCGCTACTACGTCACCGACGACGCGAAGGTGATGAGCCCCAATGAGCGGAACCGCGCCCGCCGCGTTTCCGAACTCCTCAACGATCTTTCCCAGTACTCGCCCGTCAAGGAGATCGAGGTGACGAACGACAAAGGCGAGTTCGAAACCAAAAAGGTGAAGATGCTCACGGTGAAGAAATACAACCCCGAGCCCAACACCGACGCCGAGGATTCTGCGATGATCGATGGTCTCCAGGCCGGAGTTTCGCCGGAGACGAACAACGAAGTGTACTTTGGCCTCGCGATTCAGTGCCTCGATTCGGTCGAGTCGATTCCCTTTGTTCCCGCGAAGCCGGAGGCGACGCTGGAGTACGAACTCGCCCGGGCCATCTCGAGCGTGCATGGCGGCAAGTCGAAGAAAATCGCCGTAATGACCAGCCTGCCGATCGCCGGAGGTTTTGGGGGCAATTTCCAGGCGCCCCCCCAACAACCGTGGATGTTCTATGAACTCCTTGGCAAGGACTATGAGGTCGAGACGATCCCGCCGACGGCGACGGAGATTCCTGCGGGCGTCACCACTCTCATCGTCGTCCATCCCTACGACATCACTCCCGAGGGCCAGTTCGCGATTGACCAATACCTCCTCAAGGGCGGGAATGTGATCGCTTTCCTCGACCCGAACTTTTTCTATGCTCGCGCCATGGCGGGGGGGCAACCGCAAATGCCGGGAATGCCACCGCAGGGAGGGCCCGGTCCTTCGTCGGATCTCGACAAGCTCCTCAAGTCATGGGGGGTCACCTACGACATGAATCGTGTCCTCGCCGACCTCGACTTCGGGACGGAGATCATCCGACGGGGCAATTTCTCGCCCACCTTTCTCACCCTGACCCGCCAAGCACTGGGCTCGGATGCGAAGGCCCCCGGGCTGAATGATCCGATGACCAACATGCTGAACCAGCTCAACATGCTCACCCCCGGAGCCTTCGAGGTGACTCCTCCGGCGGGCATCACTGCCGACAGCCTCATTCTCTCATCGAAGGAAAACCAACTCATCGGATCCTTCGATGCAGATCCCACAGCCGAGGGCGGCAGCGACCGGATCCGCGAAAAATTCGAGTCCTTCGGCAAGCCGCGCCCGCTTGTGGTGCGCTTGTCAGGGGAATTCGCCACAGCCTTTCCCGAGGGAAATCCCGCGAAGAAGGATGACGCGGCCAAAGAGGCGGAAGCCGGAGGCGAGAAGAAAGACGAAGGCAAAGAGAAAGGGAAAGAAAAGGAGGCCGCGAAGCAGGAAGATACCTCCCTGAAAAAGGCAACCGCCCCCGGGCGCGTCATTCTTGTCGCGGACGTTGACTTCCTCTACGACGAAAACGTCGTCGTGCGCCAGCAGATCCCCGGACTGAACATTTCCGTTCCGCAGATGCGAAATGAGAACCTCACCTTCCTCCAGAATGCGGCGGAGCAGATGTCGGGTGACCCCGATCTCATCAAGGTCCGCAGTCGCACCGGGATGAGCCGTCCGTTCACCAAGCAGAACGAGTGGTACCGCGAGGCGCAGCAAAAGTATGCTGCCGAGGTCGCCGACTTCAGCAAAAAGGCGAAGGATGCCGAGGACAAGTTGAACGAAATCATTCGGAAGACGCCGGAGAATGTCGATCAGGCCCTGCTCTCCCCGGCTGTCCAGGCCGAGTTGAAGAAACTGCAGAAGGAGGAGGTCGATTTCCGCCGACGGGAGCGCGAGTTGCAGAAGGAGGTCACCCGTGAGTTCCGCCAGAAGTTGGCGACCTTCAAATTTGGAGCCACTTTCGCCATGCCGGTTCTCGTCATCCTCGCCGGTATTCTCATCGCCATCGGTCGACGTCGCTCCATTGCGGCCCGCTGAGCACCCTCCCCCGTTAACAGAATTTTCATCCTCACATTGCCATCAACATGGGAACGAAAGCATTGATCCGTCTGGTCATCGTCCTTGCCGCCCTCGGCGGAATCGCCGCGATTTTGCAATACGGCGGGTCCGGAGGTTCCGTCTCGGAGGTCGGCTCGTCCACGGACAAAAAGAAGGTCTTCGACAACTTCCCCATCAATGAAGTGGCGAAGATCGTCATCAAGGAAAAAAGCGGAAGCCTGACCCTGACCAAGGGAGAAAAGAGCTGGGAGGTTGCCGAGCGGGAAGGATACCCCGCCGGTGCCGAGGGCATCGTGGGCCTCCTTCGCAAGGTCTGGGATCTCAACGTCGTCCAGGCGCTCATGATCGGGCGGACCCAATACGGGCGTCTCAGTCTTGTCGATCCGTCCTCTGCCGATGCCAAGGAGGGTGAGACCGCGACTCTGCTGACCTTCCAGGACAAGGCTGGCAAGGACCTCGCCTCGCTCTGGCTCGGGAAGGTATACGAGCGTTCCGAGGGTCGCCCCGATCCCTTTGGCGGCGGCATGGCCAAGACCGATGCGGGCCGCTACGTGAAGCGGGGCGATGCAAACTCCGTGTATCTCGTCGGAGAAACCTTCGCGGATGTCAAAACCGAGGTGCCCGGGTGGCTCGACAAGGAGTTTTTCAAGGTCGAGAAGATCCAGTCGATCGAGATCGCGACTTCGGCAAAAGCGGATGACTGGAAGCTCGAGCGCAAGGACGAAGCCGGAGATTTCACCCTCGTCCATGCAACTCCCGCCGAAAAACTCGATCCCAACAAGGTTTCGACGATGAAAGCGGCCTTCGCCAATCCCCAGATGGAGGATGTCTACACTGGCGAGGAGAAGGGCAAGCAGAAAACGGGAAAGGCCACCTTCCGGATCACCACCTTCGACGGGTTTACCTATGAAGTCTCCGCCGGGGAGAAGAACGACCTCAATGAACTTCCCCTTGCGGTGAAAGTGTCTGCGGTATTCCCCAAGGAAAGGAAGAAGGGCGAAGAAGAGAGCGAGGAGGAGAAGAAGAAACTCGATCAGGAATTCTCCGACACGATTGCGGCGCAACAGAAGAAACTCGATCTGGAGAAACGGCTCGAAGGGCACGTCTTCAAGGTTCGCAGCTACGTGGTTGATTCGCTCATCAAGAAACGTTCCGAACTGATGGAGGAGAAAAAGGAGGAGGAAGGAGCCAAGAGCAAGGAAGTGGCACCGGGGGTGTCGCTACCTCTGCCACCTGCGGCCCCATCGGCTCCGGCAGCGATGCCGAAGGCCCCGGCGGCTGAGGCTCCCCAGCCTGCGGCAAAACCGAAGCCCGCCTCAGTCACCACTCCGGCAGTGCCCGCTCCCAAACCCGCTCCCGCAGCAGGTTCCAAACCCGCGGCACCGGCTGCTCCGGCTCCCAAACCGGAGGCAAAACCGGAGGCAAAACCCGCCCCCGCAGCAGAAACCAAACCTGCGGCCCCCGCTCCGAAACCGGAAGCCAAGCCCGCTTCCGGTCCGCAAAACTGATCCCATTTCTCATTCTCTTCCTGCGACTGGTTGCGGCGTACCCGGATGGGTGCCCCCACAACGTTTTGTTCGGTTTCCCCTTGGCGAGCCGTTTCCCCTACAGCCCTGCTGCAATGTCAGCGATCGCCTCGCGGGGGCAGACCTCGTGGTGTCTCGCCACGGAAAGGAACTGAGAAATGTGGGCGGGTCCGGTTCCGGTTTCCCGGGTCGGATTTCTTGATGTTTGTGGAAATCAAACTTGCGCCCTCCTTGATGAACAATTATCATAAAAGCTGTAATTTCCATTTTGAACCCGCCCTCCCCAACGCCCTCTGGCTTTCTTGTTCCGAATTCGGATTTGCTTCGGCGGACTTCGCGAGTCGGTTGCTTTTCCTCGGAGGCAATGATCCGGGAGGCCTCCGGTTTGGCCAGCGAGGTGGTTGATCTCTTCGAGTGCGGGGCTTTCTCCTTCTGGGAATGGGATCCCGCGACGAACCACCTCTCTGCGCGAGGGGCCTTCGCCGCGCCGACGTTGAAGGACTGGCTCCTCCGCATTCATCCCCGTGATCAGGCTGCTTTTTCGGAGTTTATCGACCAGGATTGGACGTTGGCATCCACCTATCGGTCGATTGACTATCGATTCAGCGCACAGCGCCCGGGCGACTGGATTCGGGTGCGACATACCTTGGGGGGATCCTCGCGAAGGGGCACGGGAAGGATCATTGGCCTCGTCGAAGAACTCTCTTCCCCCAGCCTCAGTCGCACCCTGCTCGAGCGCACTGAGTGCGAATTGCGGGAAGGCGAGCTGCGCGTCCAGCGATTCATCGAGGCTGCGGCATCCCGCGCTGGAGAGACGGAAGTCTTGCCTTTGCTCGATCTCCTCAGAAGCGCCCTCCGTTGCGATACTGTCGCCCTTGTACGAATCGATTCCCGACTTTCCCCGACCGAGGGCATCGAATCGAGTCAGGAGTCCGTCGCGTTCCCCTTCGGGAAGGTGCGCACCGTTCTGCCCGAGGTGATTGGCTACCTTTCGTCGGAACATTTCGAGAGTGTGCGCGAGTTCGACCTTGATCCATCCGTGGCGAAGGTCGCTTGGTTCTCCGTGCGTCCCATTCGTCTCGCTGGTGGGCGTATTGTGGGTGCGCTTTGCGCCGGGTATCGCACTGCCGCAGCCCGGATCGCGTCCCGTCGCTTCCGTTCCTTGTTGACTCTCGCGGCGACCTTCGCGGGAGAGCGTCTCGAGCGGGAGCAGGAGGACGATCAGCGCCGCGATCTTCTCGCCCAACTGCGCGAGGCGCAGCGACTCTCGGGACTCGGACGGGTCATCGGCGGTTTTGCCCACGACCTCAAGAACCTCCTCACCGTGATCGAAGGACATCTCCATCTCCTCGACAAGTCCTTTGCCGACGGAGATCTTGAGAGTGGTCGGGAATCGCTCCGCCAGATCTGTGGTGCCGCCGAACAGGCAAACGATTTCTCCTCCCGGCTGCTTCTCTTTGGGATCCGACCGTCGGCCGAACTGCGCACCTGTGACCTCAATCGCGTCGTGGATCGCTTCGTTGCGATGATGCGTCGCGTCCTCGAGGAGAATATCGAGATTCGCCTGGATCTCGATTCCTCGATCTCTCTGATTCGTGCGGACGAAGGAATGCTGCGAGACGCCCTCCTGAATTTGCTGGTCAACTCTCGCGACGCGATGCCCAAGGGTGGGATCGTCACCCTCACCACGCGATCAGAGCGCCTCGATCGGCATGCCGACGAGATCTACGTCAGTCTCTCCATCGTCGATGAGGGCCGTACGGGACCGGAGCGGCGTTTTCCGGGGAACACGGATCCATTCCTCTTGTCGCAAAACGATCCGACAGGGTCGGGTCTGGGACTCCACCATGTCTCGACCCTCGTTGGAGAACTGGGTGGCCACATCGAACAGTCCGAAGGGTCCGGAGCACACCACTGCGTCCGATTGCTTTTCCCGGTGGCAAGCGGGTGCCCCGATCCGGAACACGCCACCGCTCGGGAGCGACGCCCTCCCCGCCGCAAATCTCTCAGGAGCGTGGAGGGGGCCACGATCCTGCTTGTCGAGGATGAGACGGCGGTTCGCAAACTCGTTCGCAAGCTTCTCGAAGTGATCGGCTGTGAGGTGATTGAGGCCTCTTCGGGTCGCGAAGCTCTCGACCTCTGGCCGGAGGTCCGCGAAAAAGTTTCCCTGGTGGTATCAGATGTTGTCATGCCCGGAGGAGTCTCGGGTTGGGATCTCACCCGTGAGCTGCACCATCGGCATCCCGATCTTGGCATCCTCCTCACCAGCGGATACAGTGACCTGCCCTCCGACCACGGACTCGGCGGAATTGCTCAGGTCGAGTTTCTCCAGAAACCATACGGGATTGAGCCTCTGAAGGCTTCACTCGCACGTCTGCTCAGTCTCACCACCGCCTGACGCAGGCGGTATTCCTCAAAACAGTTCGAAGTCGATGAGGTCGTCGCCGACGTCGGGTTTCACGGCAGTGTCGCTGTCCGCGTTTTTGGTCACCAGGGTTGCGATGGCTTCGTCCTCGCGGACTTCGCTCACCTTGACCCATCCAAGGATCTCGGTGCCGCGGCGGACTGCAAACCGTTGGTCGACTTTCACTCCCTGTCCGGATCCTGCATCGAAAGTCACGATCCCCCAGTCTTTGTCGTAGCTGGTCACTTTGCCAAGCGAGGGGGCGGAGGTCACCTGGGATCGCATCCGCGAAATCCGGGCCTCCAGTTCGGGATTCCCTCCGGGAGGATTCTCCACGGCGTTGCGGAGGAAATCGGGCAATTCGGACGTGATGGCGGCATTTCCGCCCGTTGGTTCCGGAGCGGCTCCTGCGGCGGAAATGGCGGCGGATTCGGAGGCAAGGGGATCGGAGTTACCGGCCAGTTGGTTGAAGCGCTGTTCCGTAGCCGCACCTTGCTGACGGGTTTGAGCGAGCGCCTCTTGCATGCGGACGATATCGGGATCTTCCGGAGCGGGAAGGTTCGCCTCCGCCCGCAGCGCATCCGGTGATTGTGGTGCGGGGTTCGGAGAACCGGGGGCGACAGGGGTGGGTCCTGTTTGGGTTCCGGTCAGATACACGGGATTGCCCTGAGCATCATAGAGCACTGTCGTCCCTGCAGCCGCAGCGGGCGCACCCGGCCTCGATGCAGTCGTTTCCGCCGAGGTTCCGGGAACACCCGGTACGTTCATGCGTTGCAGGAGCCTGGCTTCCTTGTCCGCATACTCCTTTTCGAGCTTCGAACGGACGGAATCGCGGTAACTCAGGCCGCCCACCACCAACAGCAGCAAGGCGGCGAGCCCGAGCGCGATCGTCGGCATGTGATTGGTCGATTTCCGTTCCCCGATGACGTCTGGTTCGATCATGGCAGCGGGAAATCTACCACACCCGACCAGTCGAGCCAATCCCCGACTTCAGGAATTGCCATGTTGCCTGCCCTTCACGGGTATCCGGACAATGGAAGAAGTCCTGAAGTGCAGAGAAAGTCGCGCAGTGCCAGCTCGCGGTAGAAAGGGCGAGTGAGCCGATGGACCCACTGGTGATCCGGCCACCAAGCAGGCCATGTCGCCAGCCCGCATTTCTCATACCCCTTCGTCGCAAGACGCCGAGAGGAGCCATCTCCGCAAGGCGCGGCCTGGATTTCCCGCCGGGCTGTATGAGAACATACTGTCCAAGGGAAATCCGGACCGGAACGAAGCGGGGACGGGCCGCAGCCAGTCGCAGCAGAAGGGGTATGAGAAAGGCGGGCCAGGCGGAAGTCCGGAGGGCCCCCGCCTCCGGGCCTCGGCCAGGCCATCGGGAAGTCCAGGCAGATCCGGTTGCGGGCGAGCAGAGTCATCGGTGGCATGGCAGACGGATCGGTCCATTCGGCTCCTCCTGACGGATTCGTTTCGGCGGGCGCTTCCGCAGCCGGGTCGGTCTCCTCGGGAAGCTCGGCGACGGCTTCATAGAGCATCCGGTACGCTTCGGAGAGCTGCCCAAACTCGACTTTGGCAATGCCGTCCCGATGCCGAAAGGTCAACCCGTTTGCATCGGAGCCGATCACAAACACTTCGTAGTAAGCCCGGCCCCGGAGCGTGGTGAGCCGTTCATGATCGTATCCTCCATCTTGACCCAACCCATCCACCGAGAGGGTCACGGACAGTAGAAGTGGAGCAAATTTGAGAAACTTCATCAATTTTGAGATTCATAAAAGAGTTGCTGGCAGAATCCAAGTAAAATTTCTCGATCACGGGCCTGTCCGAGGGATTACCATGGCTTCTCCGGTCATGACTGAACATTCCCTATCGTTTGTTTCCGACGTGCTTGCCCGTAGTCGAGAAATCCCCGTGTTGGTCGATTTTTGGGCCGACTGGTGCGGGCCCTGCCTGATGTTTGCCCCGATCCTGGAACGCGCTGCGGCGGAGGCTGCAGGCCATTGGGAGTTGGTGAAGATCAACACCGAGGTCCAACCGGAGATTGCTCGCGAACAGGGAATCCGCAGCCTCCCCACGCTTCGACTCTTTGTGGACGGAACGGCGGTGGCGGAATCTCTCGGGGTGCTCCCGGAGAGAGACTTGCGACGCTGGCTTGCCCGCCACCTGCCCTTGCCCCACGCCGCAGAGGGGAAAGAGGCCTCTGCCTGCCTTGGTCGCGGAGCCTTCCCCGAGGCCGCCGAAATCGCCGACCGCATTCTCTCGTTGGATTCCGGGAATGAAGAAGCCCTCTGGCTGAAGGCGCAGACTGCTCTCGCGCTCGACCCTGCCCTGGTCTCCGCGGCACTGAACGCCATTCCTTTCGATTCCCCTTACTCCGAGCGTTGCACTCCACTGCGGGAACTCGCCGCCCTTCTCCTCGAGCCTCCTTTTCCGGGAAGGGGGGCGGATCAGGCAGCGGCAGCCCTCGGGGCAATCCGCCGCTTCGATTGGACCGCCGCCTGTGAGACTCTCCTGGACCTCCTCGAGACGGATCGTGATGGCGGGAGCCAGTTTGCCGCGCGAGCTCTGAAACAGATCTTCCTGTTCCTCGGTCCCCGGCACGAGGTCACGGATCGGTTTCAGCGACGCTTTGCGAGCTTGCTCTTTTCCTGACAATCGCACATGGCCCTGGCGGATTCTGAATGAGCGGCTCTTATGACAGCCAAAAGGGTGGCGGCTCCGGCACTTGTGGGTTAGCCTCCCATCCCTGGATGTCGCATGAGTGACCTTGGCACCACAGAAACCCGTTTTGAGACTCTCACGACTCCGGAGGAGCCGTTTCTTTTTCGCAGTGGTGAGTTTCTCGATCACGTCGAAATCGCCTACGAAACCTACGGCGAACTCAACGGGGATCGGTCAAATGCGATCCTGCTATTCCATGCTTTCTCTGGCAGCCAGCATGCCGCCGGGATCAACCCGTCGGTGACCAAGTCGCCGTTTTGGACGCAGGAATGTGTCGAGGGATGGTGGGATCCCTTCATTGGTCCGGGCAAGGCGCTCGACACGAACCGATATTTCATCCTCTGCGCGAACTACCTTGGCGGTTGCTACGGCTCCACCGGACCCGCGACGGTGAATCCGGCCACGGGAAAGCCCTACGGAGCCTCCTTTCCGCACGTCACCGTAGCGGACATCGTTCGCAGCCAGGCTATGCTGCTCGAGCGGCTCGGCATCCAGCGCCTCCTCGCGGTGGTGGGCCCCTCGACCGGCGGCCTCGGTGCCGTGACCTTCGCAACGACCTATCCCGACCGGGTCCGCCTCGTCATCCCCATTGCTACCGGGGTGAAAACCACGGTGCTCAACCGGATTATCCTCCTTGAGCAGATCCTCGCAATCGAGAATGACCCGCTCTTCCGCGCCGGGAATTACTACGAGACGGGTGCGCCGGAAACCGGACTCGGTCTCGCCCGCATGATCAGCCACAAGACCTTTGTCCATCTCGACGCGATTGAACGTCGCGCGGGCAAGGATGTGATCCAGCCCGAGGATCGGTTTTCCTGGTACCAGGCCCACGACCACGTCGAGAGCTACATGTTGCATCAGGGTAAAAAATTTACGGATC